>NZ_JAMJWC010000001.1:303691-607383 GCF_023554555.1 Sphingobacterium sp. lm-10 | reverse complement strand
TCTCATCTGTACAAAAAAGTATCCGAGGGCTATCGGGCCGATGATGTACATAAAGTAGTCGGTATACAGCGTATTATTGATCATCAGAAAGATGAGTGGAATACTGGCTAATGCGGCTAAATATACAAATAGCTCGGTGCGGATGCGTGTGGCCGCGGGCATGTGTAGTAATGGACTATTGCCAATGGGCTTAATGTGCTTTTTTGTCGCCAAAAATATGGCCAAACCGATAAACATCACTAGCGCTGCAGCGGCAAAAGCATAATTCCAAGAATAGTTTTTGCCCAGGTATACGCAGAGGATACCCCCTAACAAAGCACCCACGTTGATACCTGAATAGAACATGCCAAAACCAGCATCCCTTCTTGGATCATCTTCTTTGTACAAATCGCCCACCATCGAAGAGATATTGGGTTTAAAAAAGCCCGTACCAATAATCGTGAGCGCGATGCCGAAGTAAAAATAATCATGCGGTGATAAGGCAATCAGTCCGTTACCCAGCAACATCATCGAGGCACCGAAAATCAAAGAGCGTTTGAATCCCAAAAATTTATCGGCAAAAATACCACCGACAAAAGTAAACGCATACACAAATGCCTGAATGGCACCGTATTTCAAATTAGCATCCCGATCAGACAACAACAGCTGATCGACCATGAAAATAGCGAGCACACCCCGCATTCCGTAAAAGCAGAAGCGTTCCCACATTTCCACTAAAAAGAGATACCACAACTGCTTGGGGTACTTGCCCTCAAAATTTTGAATATCTTCTAGTGTAAGTTCTTTAGACATACGTAATGGTTAATAACAGGCTATTTGATGCCGTGCATCAATTTTTTGATCAATGGATTTAACAGGATAACCAGCAAACCACCGGCAGCCGGAATAATGGTAAATAGGAAGAAAAAATGGCTTAAAGAATAATTCTCTTGAATGACCTCTACCTGTCCACCTAGGATAGCGGCAAGCTTTTGTGCGATAGCGATCGCCAGGTACCACATGCCAAACATGAAGGCCAGCATGCGTGCGGGTACTAATTTGGAAACGTATGACAGTCCTACAGGAGAGATAAAGAGCTCTCCGATCGTGTGAAATAAATAGGTTAACACCAAAAACACCATCGACATCTTTACGCCAGAGCCAACCTGTAAAGAGCCCATACCTAAGATTAAAAAGCCAATTGCCACGAAGAATAGGCCTAGTCCATATTTCACTGCCGCTGAAGGATTGTATTTGGAATCCCAGATACGAGATATAGTGGAGGCTAAAGAGATGATGAAAAAGGAATTAAGAATGGAGAACCAGGAAACCTTAATCGCTGAAACTTCTGCTGTAAACTCCCGATATAGCATCCAGATTCCAGCACCCCAGATCAATATAAAACAGATGAATAGAATGATGTTGGATGCCGCTGTCTTCGACCAGGTGATAATAGACAAACGAACTAAAACCCAAGAGATAATAATCAACGGTACGATAGTCAACAAGGTGTTAATGGTATTAAAGACATACAAACTATTCCCTGTTAACTCTCGGTCGACATAATCACGTGCAACCAGTACAAGGGAAGTAGCTCCTTGCTCAAAACTCATGAAAAAGAAGATGAGAAAGACCGCCAATAAGATCACGCCAAACATCCGGTCTCTGACGACTTTCGCGTAACGTAAAATACGGGAAACTACCAAAGCCAAGAAGATTACCAAAGCACTTAGCACCACAATATTTTGGCCGCGCAGGCTATCGGTATCCAAAAACGCGAACATATCCAATACATTGTTCTTAGACAAAGGATCGTTGAAAGCATATGTTAATCCAACGATAGAAACGATGATGATCAACAAGAAATCGACCTTTGTAAATCGATTGTAGGTCGTTTCTCCTTCTTCCAGATTGGTTATTTCTTTTTGTTCTGGGCTAATCGATTTTTTAAGTACCCCCAGATCACCCATCAACGGCTTTGCTAACCAAAACTGAATAGTGCCTAGTAACATAAATATTCCGGCAAGGCCGAATCCCCAATGCCAACCGACGGTCTCTCCCAGATAACCGCAGAGCATCATTCCGAAAAATGCACCGGCATTCACACCCATATAAAAGATGGTGTAAGCGCCGTCTTTCTTCTCCGGGCGGAAACGGTACATTTCCCCGAGAATAGCTGGCATATTAGGCTTGAAGAAACCGGTACCGATCACCAAACCTGCCAAACCAACAAAAAACATAATCGGTGAATTAAACGCCATAGCGGCATGACCTAAGGTCATGATAATCGCACCGATGATCACCGCTGCGCGAGAACCGATGTATTTATCGGCAATGATACCTCCAAAAATAGGTGTAATGTAGAGTAACATCGCATAGGTACCGTATAGGGCACCTGCCTGCTCGGCAGACCAGCCCCAACCCGGATTGGCAGTAAGCACAGAGGCTGTTAAAAACTGAATGAGTAACACGCGCATCCCATAAAAGGAGAAGCGTTCCCACATTTCCGTGAAGAACAGTACAAATAATCCTGGAAAGTGACCTAATAGCAATTTTTCCGGTTCCGTTTGGGCAGCACCTGATGGGTTCATATTAGCCGATGAATTCATAATATATAAATGGATGAATTTTCAAGTCCCAAAGTTAAAAAAATAACTGAAGTCACTACCTTCATTTCCAAAAACAAAAAAAGCGCCCTCACAGACGCTCTAAGTATAGTATCACTTACGCTTATTTGATGCCATGCATCATACGTTTTAGCATAGGATTGAAAGCCACTAACAGAATAGCTACAGCAACAGGTAAACTGGCAATAATTAAGAAGAATACCGAAATAGAGTACGCATTGGCAATCTGATCAATGTAACCACCGAGCCATCCTGCCAAATAATTGGCGATAGCAGTCGCCAGAAACCAAAATCCAAAAATCAATCCGACTAGATTCTTTGGCGATAACTTACTCACGTAAGATAACCCAACTGGAGAAAGACACAACTCTCCCATCGTATGAAAGAAGTAAGCTAATACCAGCCAAAGCATACTTACTGAAGCGGTCAGTGCACCTTGTGGAATTTCTCGGCTACCATAAGCCATGGCTACGAAACCTAGTGCTACCAGCACCAAACCTAATGCAAACTTGATCGGGCCGGATGGGTTCCAAACTTTTTCCCATAACTTGCTGAATATAGAAGCACAGGTAACGATGAAGAAGGCATTCAAGATCTGAAACCAGGATACCGTTACTTCCGTTTCTGTTGCGCTGAATTCATTATTGACCTTCCAGAAACCTAGCACGGCAATAGACGCAAAAGAAAGCATCGTAAAAAAGATGGTCAATGGATAAGCATGTATAATTTTACGTGCCAAACTAAACAGTACATAAGTAACGATCGCAATTGGCATGATGGTTAACAAAGCATCAATCCACTTAAAACTGGTGGCTGCACTACCCGAAAGTATGCGCTGCGTATAATCTTTTGCAAAAATGGTCATTGATCCACCCGCTTGCTCAAAAGCAAAGAAGAATAAGATACTCGCCACCATCAGCACGCCAGCAACGATCAGACGGTCGCGTACAACATGACTCGGTGTTACCTCTTCTTCAATGACTTCTGCGATATCTGTATCTAATGGAATTTTATGTCCAGGCTTGTCGCCGATCACACCAAAAATTCGCTGACCAAAATAGAATTGCAGCATACCAAAAAACATAAATACCCCGGCAAGACCGAAGCCATAATGCCAGCCTACCTTCTCGCCGATATATCCGCATAGCAAGGATCCTAAGAAAGCACCTGCATTGATACCCATGTAGAAAATGGTGTAGCCTGCATCTTTCTTCGCGCTGGAATCTGGATATAGCTGGCCTACCATCGAAGAAATATTGGGTTTAAACATACCATTACCCAATACCATAAAGGCTAAACCGAGGTAAAAGAAATTCTCTGAAATACCTTCTAAAGCCATGGAAGCATGACCTAAAGTCATGACCAGTGCGCCAATCAATATGGCTTTCTTGTAACCCGTTAATTTATCGGCAATAATACCACCTATTAGTGGCGTAAAGTATACCAGTGTGGTATACCATTTGTACAGTGATAGGGCTTCTTCGTTATTCCAGCCCCATCCTCCTTTAGCGATTTCTGAAACCAGAAATACCGTTAGTAAAGCGCGCATTCCATAATAACTGAAACGCTCCCACATTTCAGTAAAAAATAGCACCAGCAAACCAGCCGGATGCCCGAAGACCATCTTGTCGTCAATACCCTTCTTGGCCAGGTGATTTACCAGGCCTTCTTCGTTGTGTTGGTTCATATAAGTTTTAAAACAATCTCTGATTAGTTTTTGCGCACATCGCTACGTTACGTCATTCGCAACGTGCTCATAGGTGATGTGAGGTATACAAAGAAAAGAAAAATAACGACATATCTGCGGTAGCGTCATAGATCTTTTACATGTTATGCCATTTGAAAACGCTCTAGTAAGGTCTTGGTTAATTTGATCCCTTCAATCTCGCTGTGTTTATCCCCCTCGTACTCAATCCCTACGTAGCCAGTATATCCTGCGTCGCGTACAATCTTCATCATGCGTGTGTAATCGATATTGGCTTCCATACCTTGTGCATCGAAAACATTGGATTTCGCGCTAACACCTTTCGCAAATGGCATTAAGTCTTTCACTCCCTGATAACGATCGTATTCGTAAAAATTACCAAAATCCGGCAGCGACCCACAGTTCTTGTGATCCACCGTTTTAAGCACTTTTGAAAGCCAAGCGCCGTCGGATGAAATACCGCCGTGATTCTCTACCACCACACTAATACCAGCATCTTGGCCATATAAAGCCAACGTTCTCAAACTATCGATCACGCGCTTTGCCACTTCATCTGGCGTGCCTTTGCCAGCGGCATTCACGCGGATCGCATGGCAGCCTAGCTGTTGCGCGGCATCTATCCATTGGTAGTGGTTTTCCACGGCTTTCGTTCTTTTGCTCGCATCTGCATCACCCAGATCCCCTTCACCGTCGACCATGATCAATACATTCGCGACATTGTGATCTGCGGCTCTCGCATTTAAATCTTTCAAGTAAGTGATATTCTTAGCCTCGTCTTTAAAGAACCTACTGACGTACTCGACCGCATGGATATCAAACTCATTGGCGGCAAATGCTGGGAAGTCAATATTTTTCAACTCACCTTTGCCTATGGTACGATGCAACGACCATTGTGCCAAAGAGATACTAAACCAATTTTTACTTTGTGGATGACTAAATAGATTGTGTACGGGTGACAGTGCTAAGCCCGCTCCCACCAGACTCATGTTTTGTAAAAATGTTCTTCGTGATTGCATATCAATTATATTTAGGGTTTAAAATAATAGGTGTTCCTGTTAAATATTTGGCCATCCTGCGGTCAATACGTCGACCAAGTGAATGGCTTGGATCGGCATACACTGTTTTTCTATGATAGCCTGCAAGTGCATCAAGCAAGTATGATCCTGACAGATTATATAATCTGCTTTTTTGTCCATAGCATCCCGAAGTACATCATCGCCCCACAATACGGATAAAGGTACATAATCGGCTTTCGTAGCTCTTCCCATTTTGCAGTTTCTGCCGTGCGGTTCCGCAGTAAGCAAATCTAAGCCGCCAACTTGATGTAGTAAGCGCAGCGCTTCATCCTGTAACTGGTATCCATTCCAATTAGCGCAGGCCGGATGAAATACTGCTGAGGATACGAATTCTGCTCCAAAATACTCTTTCCGAACGACATTAACCAGGAAATCACTGATTTCAAAGATATTGCGCTGCATTTGCCGACATTTATTGTGATCGGTAGAATTGGTAAATAAATCGTTGAAGCCATCGCGCACCATGCCTACTTCAGTAAGAGACGGCGATACAATATAGCCAAATCCTTCGAAGTCGTACAGGTATTTTGCACCAATCTCCTTCGCTTCTTCCCAATATCCTTCTTCATACAAATCCACACCACAGGTAGTTTGTTGAGGATTATAGGATACCTCGCAGCCGGCACGCTCGAGCAAACGCAACGTATTGAATGCGGTATTTGGATAAAATTGATCGATAACTCCAGGAATGGATAGTTCTACTTTATGCATGTGTATTTGTTGTGGCTGTACGTTCGAAT
Organism: Sphingobacterium sp. lm-10; assembly: GCF_023554555.1. Lineage (NCBI taxonomy): Bacteria > Pseudomonadati > Bacteroidota > Sphingobacteriia > Sphingobacteriales > Sphingobacteriaceae > Sphingobacterium > Sphingobacterium sp. lm-10. Next base: position 601,256 of record NZ_JAMJWC010000001.1, on the reverse strand, counting down.
CTGTATAAACTAATCAAGAGGATTAGTCCGATAATAAAAAACACCGACATGAATAGTGCCGAATAGCGGATGTTGTGACTCAGTTGCTCAATGATAGCAAAGCTAAATAATCCTAAAACGACGGCTATTTTTTCCGTAACATCATAGAAGCTAAAAAATGAGGTGGTATCCTCAATATCCGTCGGTAAAAGCTTGGAATAAGTGGATCTGGATAAGGATTGTATGCCTCCCATCATTGCGCCCACCAGCATAGCCAATAGGTAAAATTCTATTTTCGTGGTGATGTAAAATGCGGTTACGCAAATAAAGATCCATACGGCAACTACCCCTATCAATACCATAGTATTGCCCAATGGTTTAGCTAGCTTAGACATTAGATAGGCGCCAGCAATTGCGATCAATTGGATCAATAAAATCGACGCGATTAACTCGGACATTTCCAAGCCTATTTCTTTCATCCCAAATGCGGTCGCAACAATCATGACCGTTTGTACGCCCATAGAATAGAAGAAATATGGAAAAAGAAAGCGTTTGATAGCTGGAATACCTTGAATACGTCTCCATACGCTGCTAAACTCTTTTCGCACCTTCTCGCCGATTGTTAAGCCGTTAGCCATAGCTGAAGGTCGGCTTTCTGGCAAACGGCGAAATGGAATCTGCGAAAATCCTAACCACCATAATCCGACTAAAAAGAAGGAAAGGCGTGCTGGTAAAGAAGCGTCGGTAATACCAAACCATTCTGGTTTTAACACAAAAACAAAACAGATCAGCTGTAGCGTCACGCAGCCCACATAACCATAAGCAAAGCCTTGTGCACTCACCCGGTCTTGCTGTTCTACCGTGGCAATAAGCGGTAAATATGAATTATTAAAAGCCAGACCTCCAATATATCCGGCAGCCGCAAATGCATATAGAAAAATGCTGACTTCTAAGGTATTTAAGCGAAAGAAAAACAAACCCATACAGGCTAAAGCACCTAAGTACGTGAAGAGCTTCATAAAGTACTTTTTTCGCCCGCGCACATCAGCATATGCTGAGATAAAGGGCAAAGCGAAAGCCATGATCAAGTAGGCAATAGACAATGCAAAATTGGATAGCGCGGTGTTAACAATCGGATAACCAAAGAAATGCACCACATCACCGTACTGTTCAGTGTACGTAATCGCCGTATAATATGCGGGGAAAATGGTAGAGGTAATGACCAGGTTATAGGCAGAGTTTGCCCAGTCAAACATGGCCCAAGAACGGATGGTTTTGGGATTATCCTTCTGTAAAGTCTGAATATCCATAGATTAAAAGCGAATATACCACAATTGAAGAAGAGATTCGATCAATAATTTTGATGTATAAACGTGATGATGCGTACTATTTCCTCCTTTACGCTATTCAAGTTACCAAAATAATTGTTATTCATGAAGGAAAACGCATAGCGTTTTCCACTGGCACTCAGCAGAAAACCACTTTGTGCGTACACGCTATTAATAGTACCTGTTTTTGCCCAGACGAATGGCTGGCCTTTCGGCAGGGAATAAAGATTTCGCAATGTTCCACTGGAGCGTCCTGCTGGGAATAGCCGAAGCAGCTCTTCTTCCGTCCTGACGGCTTTTCTTAACATTAATAATAGTTCGATCATGCTTCGTGGCGTCACCTTATTATAGAAAGACAATCCACTGCCATCGTATAGGTCGACCTCGTTCGTGAACAATGAATAATAAGTGGTAGACATGTAGGCACGCAACCGTGCCGCATTAAACTGATTAAACAGGAGAAATGACGCGCCATAACACAGCTGCTCCGCCAAAAAATTATCACTGTAAAGCATCATCTCACGCAATATTTTTTTTGTAGGCATACTGTAAACATATTGCACATCGGAAGGCATGCTGTAGCCTGCCAACACCGTGACCGGGCGGTGCAACGTATCTTGGAGTAAAGTAACAAATAGATCCGAACTGTAGATAAAAGGTTTGTGAGACACAAAGCCTGTGCGTATACGATAGCTAGTCATATCAAAATAATTCTCATGCGGGTGCCGGTTGATGTCGAACCCGCCAATACCCGGCTTTACGCTTACATTGGCTTCAAAATAGCGAGGTATTGTCCGCAATTGTCCACGAACATTTCTGAATTGCACGGTATTGCCATAAATAGGAAAGCTGGTGATCTCGGGTTGAAAGTCATTCTGATAATCTTCTGCTGCCCAACCATCTCTATACGCTGGCTCAAGTATTTGAGCAGGTGCATAAAACAGTTTATATGGTGTCTTACTCAGAAAAGTATAGACTTTGCCAGTATCGAGCTTGCGGTGCAAAAAGGTGGGATCTCCCGTTCCCCAAAAAATCAATGAATCTCCACGGATCACATAAGCTAATCCTGGAATGGAATCTCCTAAATGTTGCAAGCTTTGCAACAGCGTAAACAATTTGGTATTGGAGGCAGGCGTAAAATACACGTTTTCATTAACGCCGTATACATAACGTTTTTCGTCGATATCGTACAGGGAAAAGCCATGCAAATGCTGCTGTAAAACGGCAGATTCTTGAAACAACTTTTGAATGGATTCCTCGTGTTGTGCGTGGGTGAGATGTAATACCGGCAACATGAGCAATAGTAGAAACCATCTGATCATAAACGTAAACATACAGAAAAAAACAATTTACTGGTTCTACCTGTTCTCTTAATGTAACAATAAAAGGAGATTATTATGAGTACACAGGATAATGCAAACAAAGACCCAAAATTAACGGAAGATAAGGATCCTAAAAAACAAACGGAACAAGAGCACACCGAATCTGGTAAAGGTGATGGATACGTACCTCCTACACCAGAAGCGCCTTCCGCACATAATGCGAGAGAACACAATGGACCGATTACCAACAAGAATCCAGGCGGTCGAAGAGAATAATTTTTTAGAAGGCGAATAAAGCGATTTATTCGCCTTTTTTGATGCAATAATTCTGATAGCTTTTATCTAATTACACGACAAAATTTGTATAGTGTTGACATTTAGCTTGTCTACACCAGACAAGAGGCATTTCCCGGCATCAAGATATTGTTATCGATAAATAATTATTTGATATACTCAATACCGTCGTTTAAATTATTAAACCATGAAGCAATCGCTTGATGTTTTAGTGTGTTGTATTTTGTCAAATGCTGCCTTGCCACCCGACAGTGCGATCGTCTGATTGAAGCTGTACGATCTGACCTTTTTTTCGGTATAGGCAGGCGTACCGCTCACCCTGGTTTTTATTATAAAAATACTATTATAAGTTAAAAAAATTACGTAATTCGATTCTCTTTGTTATGTTTGGATATCTTTCAATTAAAGAATCGATTATGAATGCTATCCAACCCACCTGTCTCCGCATCTCAATATTGTTTCTGCTGACTGGTACTCTGTTTAATTCCTGCCGGAAAGAATCCGACTGGAATCCCGAGGAGAATCCGACCGAAGAATCGGTACTGGCTACCGCCAAGGCTTGGTATAGATCAGTGGCAGCACATGCCGATACGACCGGCAACCTGGATGTCCGGCAACTACGCCCCGACTGGGACAGGTACATGCTGGACACCAACTCGGCGGGTCGCCCCTGGTTGTCCGTGCCGCTCAAGGGAAACCCCGACAGTACGGCCTACCTGACAGAGCTATCGTTAGTCATCGACCATGCGGGGGAAGTCCAGGGAATCATCAAAGAGTACGGGGGCAACCCGTATGCGGGCAACACGTCGCTGACTATCTACACGGTGGACGGCAAGGCCTTCCTGCGGGGCATGTACCGCCCGGGCAGGAAAGCGATGCTGCTGCCGGGAGATCCTGCAGATCCCTTTGCGATCAACCTGAGAATGCAGCGCGTGACTAGAGTGTCCGGTGGCGGCGGACTGAGAGCCTGCGTGGACTGCACCGGGGATATGATCGAGATCGAGGAAGTAACCGTCCCGCCCCCGGGAGGCGGCCATTGGAGCCCCGGTCAAGACCCTCCGCAACCGTCAGTTCACGAGGACCGGCCGAGTGGAGGTGGCGGTAGCGGGGGAGGTAACAATAATGGCGATGGGAATATACCAGTGCCGCCACAACCGAAAAGCCCGATCGATATCGAGGAGGTGGAGATCACACGCCAAATCAAAGACAAGCCCTTCGCACTATTCATAGACATCCCCTGCCATATCATCAGGAATTGGTTAGCTACCGCAAAGCACCCAGTGCTCCAAGCGCAGCTGACCAAGTTGAATAGCATCGCCAGACAAACCACTAGCCGTGGCGGGATAACGACCAAGACCGTGGCTCAGCTTCAGGATATCAACAATGCATACAGCACAGTCGTCAATATGGATTACTTCCCGGTGACGATCAATCAGCTGCCTGTCGTGAACGGCTTGCGGCTTACGGCTCCGCAGTTCATCGACCACATCCGCAGGAATCTGAACAGCTTTGTAAACACCTCATACGCCCACTTCTCGCCGTACAACTGGTACGGGACTGATGACCGGGGGCTTTGGAACTCGGGCAATCCCCTCGGGGCTGTTGTCGGCATAGACATTGCAGGTCCGGACAATGGTTCGGTTATCGTGAGCAACTACGGATCGCATGGCTGGACATTCTCCACGATCTACGACCCAAAGTATGGACAACATCCGGTCAGCGGACATAGGGATTTCGGCTATACACAAAATGCGAATGGATCTTATACTTTTTATACCAGAGGGGTGGATAGGTTGACAAGTTGGGATGGAGAATTTGCAAGAAAGTATGCGAAGGAATTTCCGTTTAGGCAAGCCGACGCTCTATGGAAATCCTTTCAGGACAAGATCAACGAGTTCGTGCGTTCGCACGGCGGCAGTGCCAGCTCAGATTCACCGCAGATCCACCGTCCGGATTGGCAGCAGGTAAAAGATGTCTTGGAAGGCAGGGCCCCCTTGAGTACATTGAGTAATGATTGTTAGGACTAATCTGTCTTTTTATGTTATTTAGAAAAATACTGCTAAATTTAATAGTCGGATTTTATGTTTTCCCTTTGTTTTTGCAAATAAAGTATTGGATAGACTTTGATCTGAATTTGATAGAACGGTATGGATCGGTCTTAGGGGCGCTAACGATTGGAATATTCGGAGACCCCTTTTACTGGGTAATATCGATAGTTTTTTCGGTAATGATATTGCTACCATTTCAATTGGTAAAAGACCACTATACCGGCATGGGTAAAAGCCTTTCTTTCGGAAAGAAGGTTTTTGCTCTCTCCTTGCTAATTTCCATTTTGATTTGCCTTTTCGGTTCATTCAGTAACATTTGGACAATCCCGTGGTATTATAATTTTATTTACATCGTCTATGCATTTGGTTTCGGCTTGCTGTTTACCACTTTACTATACGTCATGGTAGACCGATACGTGGAGAAAGGGAAAACTCGCTGAGCATAAGGCTAAAAGATCGAAGACAGACTTACTAAGTTGGGATATTGGCTAAATCTGAGGAATTTACGCGTGATAATATGGGAAATGGATTTCCGTTTAGGCAAGCAGACGCGTTGTGGCAATCTTTCCAAAGCAAGATCAACGAGTTTGTACGCTCGCATGGGGGCAGTGCCAGCCTGGATTCACCGCAGATCCACCGACCAGACTGGCAGCAGGTGAAAGATGTGTTGGAAGGTAAAGCACCATTAAGTACACTGAGTAAGGATTGTGATAATTAGGATAGTATATTATGAAATGTATAAAAATCATTGTTAACATTGTTTTAGCTTTATTTGGTTTTCCGCTTATTATGACAGTTCGATATTGGTCAAATATTATTCAAGGAAAATATAAATATTACGACGCCTATTTTGACACACTCGGCGAATATGTTTACGTGGTGGTCTTGCACCCCTTGGCATATCCTTTGGTGCCGATTCTATTTCTTTTGTTTATTCTTACACCGTTTCAATTGATAAAAGATCAGCAATACGCAAAAAGCTGTGTTCGATATTCCTATTTAAAAAAAGTACTGATCTTCACTGCAATCATATTAATTTCCATCATTTTCTTCGGTACGTTTAGTAATATTTGGTGGATTCCGTGGTACTACAATTTCGTCTACGTCGGATGCGCATTAGGCTTCGGGCTGATTTTTACGACCATCCTTTATTTTACGGTTGATGTATATGTTGAAAAAAATATACCTACAAAAAATGGCAAAGTATCTAATGCAAGAAGCTCATAGATAGACTCTGCCTGCTTTAGTCGGTCGCAGTAATCCAGGATCGAATCCATCCAAACCGAATAAAGGAACAGAAGTGTGCGGGTAGAGAACAGCAGAAGCATCTTGATAGCGGTGTTTTGCATTCAAGACAAGATCAACGAGTTCGTGCGTTCGCACGGCGGCAGTGCCAGCTCCGATTCCCCACAGATCCACCGTCCGGATTGGCAGCAAGTGAAAGATGTCTTGGAAGTTAGGAAACCCTTGAGTACGCTGAGTAATGACTGTTAGAGATAAATCCGTGTCTATAATATTTAGAAAATTTTTGGCAAACGCTTTATCAGCGTTTATCATTTTCCCGCTGTTTCTTTTTCTGAAAGACTTAATGGTAATTGACCTGGATTTCTACCGGCCCGATTTGGGCCATGAATCGGCTGCGGACTACCTCTCAGTTTTTTTTTCGGCATTACGTACTCTCTTCAATTCCGTTTTCGATCATAATCCTTTTTTTGATACTGCTCCCTTTCCAATGGTTAAGCGGACTACCTCTCAGTTTTTTTTTCGGCATTACGTACTCTCTTCAATTCCGTTTTCGATCATAATCCTTTTTTTGATACTGCTCCCTTTCCAATGGTTAAGCGGACTACCTCTCAGTTTTTTTTTCGGCATTACGTACTCTCTTCAATTCCGTTTTCGATCATAATCCTTTTTTTGATACTGCTCCCTTTCCAATGGTTAAAAGACAAGAAAAGTAAAGACGGAGACGCGTTGCCGTTCTTTCACAAGTGGCTATGGATGGTAGGCCTCATTTGCACAATGATCATCTTGTGGGGGAGTTTTAGCAATATTTGGATTGTCCCTTGGTGGGAAAATTTTATTTACTTGTTTTTCGCAGCGGTTTTTGGTTTGGTGCTCACCACCTTTTTGTACGTCACCGTAGACCGGTACGTCGAGAAAATGGAAACTCGCGGAGCATAAGGTGAAGGGATTTTCAGCAGGATAATATGGAAAATGGATTTCTGTTTCTTCAAGCCGACGCTTTATGGAAATCTTTCCAGGACAAGATCAACGAGTTCGTGCGTTCGCACGGCGGCAGTGCCAACTCTGATTCTCCGCAGATCCACCGTCCGGATTGGCAGCAGGTGAAAGACGTCTTGGAAGGCAGGAAACCCTTAAGTACGCAGAGCAATGATTGTTAGGAATAAATCTCGGAAATGCTATACAGAAAAATTCTTGGTAATATCATAGCAAGTTTGCTATTCAATCAGGCTTAGCATGTACAATAACCTGATTAGAACTTAGAATATTCTATGATAGGAAAGATGGTAATTGTTCATTACAAGCTGTTTCGATAAATAGAAATGGTATCTTTGTGCGGTAAAACATTCTCATGGCAAATACTTCGCAGACCCTCCATTATAATAACAGACATCTTGACGGATATGATTTCAAAAAACTCACGGCAGCAGAGCCTGCATTGAAGGAATTTATCATGACCACCCCTCGTGGCACTGAATCCATTGATTTCAAAAATCCAGAAGCGGTATTTACGTTGAATAAAGCTTTACTCGCCGCATACTACCAGATTAAAGGCTGGAAGCTGGTGGCCAATAGCTTGTGCCCACCAATCCCAGGGCGCGCAGATTACTTGCATCATCTCACCGAACTTATTCCTGACGATAAACCGATGCGTATTTTGGATATCGGCACGGGTTCCAGCTTAATTTACCCACTGTTGGGTGCATCGATGTTTCCCTGGAGCTTTACGGCGACAGATACGCACGCTCCCTCTTTGGATAATGCGTATGAGATATTAGAAGCAAATCCGCAAGTAAAAAAGAGAATCTTGCTTAGGCACCAGCCGGATAGTACACAGATTTTAAAAGGTGTAATTCGTCCTCAGGATCGTTTTGATGCGATTATCTGTAACCCGCCGTTCTATAGCTCTCGGGAGCAACACTGGAAAAAAGTGGTCAATAAAAATGACAAATTGCACCAAGGCAAAGGTTTACCAGTTCAGAATTTTGGAGGCCTGGCCAATGAATTGTGGCATGACGGTGGTGAGAAGGCATTTGTTACTCAACTGATTTACGATAGCCTTACTTACAAAGATCAACTTACTTGGTGCACCGCATTAGTGGCAGATAAAGATCACTTAAAACCATTGATAGCCGTGTTGGAGTATCACAAAGTACCGCAAATTGAAATTATTGCCATGCAACAGGGACAAAAAATTTCTAGACTACTTGCTTGGCGCGTACGCTAAGCAAGTAGTTGCGCATCTAATTAATTGCCTAATTCCGACATAAATTTGATGCGCATCAATTGAATATCCTCATACGTGTAGTCCGCCTCGCCCAACTCATTAAGTGCGCTTTTCACCGTATCAATATCTGCCGATAGAAAATACTCGTACACCTCATCTTGGCGATCCTGGTCGATCATTTCATCCACGAAATAGGCAATATTTAATTTAGTGCCCGAGTTAACGATGGATTCTACCTCGCGTAGCATATCTTCGTAACTGATCCCTTTGGAAGAAGCAATGTCATCTAGCCCTATCTTCCGGTCTATATTTTGAATAATAGACACCTTCAAGGCCGATTTGTTGGCAGTACTCTTGATCACCAAGTCTTGTGGACGATCAATATCATTATCCTCCACGTATTTGCGAATGAGCTCCGCGAATGGTGCCCCAAACTTCATGGCTTTACCACTTCCTACGCCATGTATCTGCTTTAGCTCGTCTATTGTAACGGGATAGTGTGTACACATTTCATCCAACGAGGGATCTTGAAATATCACAAATGGTGGCAAAGATTTCTGCTTAGCAATTTTCTTGCGCAAATCTTTCAGCAATTGCAACAATGCTGTATCCAAGGTACTTCCATTCGGGTTTATCAATGAGATCGAAGAGCCAGATGAATCCGCAGCTTCCATGGGTTTGTTGAGCACAAACTTCATAGGATACGGATTTGTCAAATATTTATTTCCGGACTCTGTCAATATCAATAATCCATAATGATCTATGTCTTTCTTAATAAAATCTGCCAGTTCAGCTTGTCTGATAACAGATTTCCAGTAGATCACACCCTGCTCTTTTCCTGTTCCGAAAAGTGGGTGTACATCGTGTTTGTAGGATGAAACGGGTTGGTTATTTTGTCCCATCATCACATTAATGATGTGATGATCATCAAATTTATCGCCCTGCTCCTTAATGAAGCCTAACACTTGCAAAATGGCAGACTCCGCATCCAAATAGGTGCGTGAAGACCGGCAATTATCACACATACTGCTACAGCCCGTCTCATCAAAGGATTCTCCGAAATAATGCAGAATTTGTTTCCTTCTACAGACCGCAGACTCAGAATAGTCAATGACTTCTTTTAGAATTTGTGTACCTATCTCCCGCTCTGCCACGGGCTTATCTTTCATAAACTTCGTCAGCTTCTCAATGTCCTTTTCCGAATAAAAAGCAACACAAACCCCTTCGCCACCATCACGACCGGCACGACCGGTTTCCTGATAATAGCCTTCCATGGATTTCGGAATATCGTGGTGGATCACAAATCGTACATCTGGTTTGTCGATGCCCATTCCGAAGGCGATCGTAGCGACAATCACTTCCACATCTTCCATCAGAAACTTATCTTGTGTATCTGCACGCACTTTGGCATCCAGACCGGCATGATAAGGCAGCGCTTTTATGCCATTAATATTTAAGACTTCCGCAATCTCTTCCACCTTCTTGCGACTTAGGCAATACACGATTCCTGTCTTGCCAGCATTGTTTCGAATAAAACGTACGATCTCCTTTACTACGTCGCGTTTAGGGCGTACTTCGTAATATAAATTAGTTCGATTAAAGGAAGATTTAAATAGACTTGCATCGTTCATTTGCAAGTTCTTACGAATGTCTGACTGCACCTTTGGTGTAGCTGTTGCTGTTAAGGCAATAATGGCTATATTGTCTCCTATTCCGTTGATGACTTGCCTGATTTTTCGGTATTCCGGACGGAAATCGTGCCCCCATTCCGAAATACAGTGAGCCTCATCTACCGCCACAAAAGATACTGTGATATTGCGCAAAAACTGGATGTTATCCTCTTTACCCAACGATTCTGGAGCAACATACAGTAACTTGGTTTTTCCTTGTATCACATCGTCTTTGACGCGGGTAACTTCACTTTTGGTTAGGGAAGAATTTAAGAAGTGTGCGATGCTATCACTACCACCAAAAGCCCTCAATTGATCGACTTGATTTTTCATCAAGGCAATTAAAGGTGAAATGACAATGGCAGTACCTTGACTCATCAAGGCAGGAAGTTGATAACAGATTGATTTACCACCTCCGGTAGGCATGATCACAAACGTGTCTTTTTTATTTAACACATTCGTAATAATCGCTTCTTGATCACCTTTGAACGTATCAAACCCAAAAAATTCTTGCAAGTTATCAAATAGTGATTTTTCTATATCCATAGAATTAGATGAAATATACAGATGTATGCACTCAATATAAAATCTGTCGAACACGTAGGAAAAACAGTAACATAAAATTACACTTTTTTTGATTGAAAAGCAATACGAAAGACTAAAAGGATCTTGTCTGTACCCTATGAGGCATTACATCGGCTATTTCTGAAATGTCAAATAATCGGCGTATATTCGTATAATTTCGAAGGTCTTAAAGTGTAATATTTGTATCGATAAATAAATGAATTATACATTTTACCGACACAAAACAATACTTTTGGTCTGAGAATTGAAGGGATAAACGTAAAGAACTAGTTAAGATGAAAAAGATAAGCAGTGTAATTGTAGCGTTCGTAGTTCTTGTAGGTCTGACATCCATGTCATTAGTACAAGGCACATTTAAATTCAGTACAGAAACTCACGATTTTGGTAAGATTCCGCAGAACAAGCCAGCATCGTTTGAATTTACCTTCACTAATGATGGCGATTCGCCTATTATTATATCCGAAGTAAGACCTACCTGCGGATGTTCGGTAGCAGATTTCACGAAGGCTCCTGTAAAACCGGGAGAGACTGGAGCAATCAATGTAACTTATGACGCGAGTGTTAAAGGTCCTTTTACAAAATCATTTATTGTAAAATCTAATACCAACACACCGGTAAAGAATTTGACGATCAAAGGAAACGTAGAATAGAGCAATCTTTTCACACTCGATACAGTTTAAAAGCTACTCTTTTGTTAAGGGTAGCTTTTTTTGTATTAACGAGTTTTCCTCGCACAACGTCGATATATCCGTTTTTCAAGACTACGCAAATCAGGAATTTAGTAACTTAGCGCAAAATTTAAGAGTACTATGCCAACGATATCATCACGCGGACATCAGATGCCCGCCTCTCCCATCCGGAAGCTTACGCCGTTTGCCGATCAGGCCAAGAAAGATGGCAAAAAAATCTATCATCTAAATATTGGACAACCCGATATCAAAACGCCAGCTGGCATGCTGCAAGCCATTCGCGATATTGATTTTGATGTGTGGGCTTACACACCATCTGAAGGTACGAGCACCTATCGCAGCAAACTGGTAGAATACTATAATAAGTTAACATATAATATCAGCGCAGATCAGATCTTGGTCACTAATGGAGGATCAGAAGCCATTTCGATCGCTATGCAGGCTTGCTTAAACCCGGGAGATGAGATCATCATCCCAGAACCATTCTACGCAAATTATAATGGGTTTGCCTGTCCGGCAGATGTGACTCTTCGCCCAATTATGTCGTATATAGAAGATGGCTTTGCCCTACCTAGTATTGCTGAATTTGAAAAAGTGATCAGCGATAAGACCAAGGCAATTGTAATTTGTAATCCCAACAACCCAACTGGCTATTTGTATTCTCGCGAAGAGCTAGAGGCATTGAAAACCCTTTGTCTGAAATACGATTTATATCTTTTTGCCGATGAGGCGTATCGTGAATTCTGTTACGACAATAAAGAGTTTATTTCGCCAATGCACCTGGATGGTCTTGAAAACCATGTGGTCGTATTTGATACGGTTTCTAAACGCTATTCCGCTTGCGGTGCGCGCTTGGGTTGTTTAATTACGAAGAACGCCGCGCTTTATCAGGTAGCATTGAAGTTTGCTCAAGCTCGTTTATCCCCTCCCGCGGTAGCACAGATAGCAGCTACTGCGGCGGTAGACACACCACAAAGCTACTTTGATGAAGTATTGGAAGAATATACTGAAAGAAGAGATCTATTAGTGGCGGGATTAAATGCCATACCAGGCGTATATTGCCCTAACCCAGGTGGTGCTTTTTATGTGGTAGCCCGTTTTCCGATTGACAATTCTGATAAATTTTGTCAATGGATGTTAGAATCATTTGAATACGAAAACGAAACGGTAATGATGGCTCCAGCAGCAGGTTTCTATAGCTCCAAAGATGCCGGACAAGACGAAGTTCGTCTGGCCTATGTATTACATCAAGAAGAGCTAAAGAAAGCTTTGGTTTGTTTGGAGAAAGCTCTAATTGCTTATCCAGGGAGAACCACGATAGCAGAATAATAGGCTATTCCGTAATACAAGAAAATCCTACTGAAAGTATTATTCAGTAGGATTTTCTTGTATTAAGCTATCGGTAAGAATACGTTTGATGATGCGCAAACGATGGGTATACGTTTTCAGCTTGGCATTATAGATCCCGGTCGTATCTATCTGATCAATGCGTACATTAGCGGAGGCATGCAAGATTGATTCCGGATCTAACAAAATACCTACATGAGTAATATGTCCTTCTTCGTTATCAAAAAAAGCCAGATCACCTACTTTAACCTCCTGCAAAAAATCGATAGTTTCTCCCTGCAATGCTTGCTGGGAAGCATCTCTGCTTAGAGAAACGGCAAAATGCCGAAATATCAATTGCACTAGCCCAGAACAGTCAATTCCAAAACGGCTTCGACCTCCCCACAAGTACGGTGCACCTAGATAGTAATCGATCAATTTGGGAAACTCGTCTTCAAAATCAAGTAGAGAAGGTTTTCGTATAGATCCTTGTATTAAGCAAGTTTGATCGTCTAAGATCATCTCTTCCGCATTAGGCAATACACATCCATGCAACAGCGGAAATGGTCTATTCTCTCCTATTGTAACGATGGCATCCTTCACATCAACAATGGTAAAATCAGTCGAAGCTCTTTCCAGCGTAGCATATTGTCCACGTTGTATCCATCCTTCATAGGCTGGATCGGCACATTTGATCAACAGCCATTCCGGACGTTCTTCGAGAATCGTGAAGTATTCTCCAAAAAGCAGTTGGGAGACCTGCTCGCTACGATGTGAAGGTTCTGCCCTAAGCGGAACTATAGATAAATTACAAACAGCCTGTCTTTTCATTGCTGCAAGTTAGGGGTATTTTCTGATTCCTTTATGAAGGGAAATACAATAAGATGCGGGTAATTATCTCGATAATAAAACAAAAAAACCATCCTACTGGTTATTCTGTTAAGAACAAAACTAAAGCTATTTACAAGATGGAAAATAAATTTGAGAGAATACTGATTGCGCTTGATGACAGCCCCTGTTCTGAAAAGGCAGTGGAATATGCGAAACCATTGGTAAATGGCTGGCAGTCAACGGTAGCTTTGTTAACGGTGACGCCAGTAACTGCTCCCGCCAATTTTGGAGCCGATCCATTGCTTGGACAGCAGCCTATTGTAGTACCTGAGGTTTCGGAAGTACAACAGAACGCTGCCGAACGGCATCTAGAAGGCTTACGTAGTCAGTTCTCTGGCGCGAAAGAGATTACCATATTCAATACAATTGGTACCGTACGCGACGAAATTCTGACTACCGCCGAAGAGTGGAAAGCAGACTTGATTATCATGGGTACAAATGGGCGAACTGGATTTGATCATTTCCTCTCGGGAAGTGTTGCAGAATCCGTCATTCGTAAATCCACTTGTCCGGTATTGGTTGTACCAGGTCACTCTGACGAAGAATAAGATTTAGTTTTTTTGAAAACGAGCAATATACATCGAATCCGCTTGTTCTCCGTAACCTAATAGGTACTCTTCATGGATTAATTGCAAGCCATAATTCTGTTTCACATAAGATGTAACGACTTCATTTTCATCAGCAAACACCGAACAGGTAATATATAGTAATTGTCCTCCTGATTTTAAAAATGGGAGGACATTTCTTATAATATCGCGTTGTAAATGAGAAAAACGGGATAGTGATTTTGCATCAAACTGCATCATCATCTCCGGTGTGCGCCCCCAAGTACCTGATCCGGTGCACGGGGCATCGACAAGGATTCCATCAAACTGCTCTCCTTCCATCAGGTGGATTACCGGTTGCGACAGGTCTAAGATCTTTTGCCTGTAATCTGAATTACTAATGCCCGCCTGCTCAAAACGTTCTTGCAAATTACGCAAGATGGTCAGGCGAATATCGGACACCAACAGCTTGATACCTGGACATTGATCCAACATCATCAGAGATTTGCCACCAGATGCAGCACAGCAATCCCACCAGGCTTCTCCGGCTTGTAGATGGAGCAACGATTGCGTACGTTGCGATGATAGATCCTGTACCTCGTACATACCTGCAATTTCGCGGATACCGGCTACATTAAAGCCATTCGGAAATGCGATTGTCTGCCCGTTCACGTGCTCATGCGGCACTTCTGCTTGTTGCAGTACACGCAATACTTGGCTGAGGTTAGCTCTCTTTACCCGAATAAATAGCTTTGGTTGGATGAATAGACTGGGAATGAAAATCGCTGTATTCACTTCGGAAGAGACATCAGATAATACCCGGAAGACGTCTTGCAGAAATTTGCCGTACCGTTCTTCCACCAATGCGATCTTTTCTTCCACTGGCTTGGCGATCTCTGTATTCCAAGCGGGATATTTGACCGATACCACATCACTTTTTTGTTCGCACAAGAATTCGGCAACGACCAACTTCTCTTCTATATCCAGATCAGTAAAAGCAGCGCCTAAACGAAAATAATTATAACATAAACGAGAGGTAATACGTCTGTCCGTAGACCCCATTTGCCGATTCGACTTGTAGAATTTTGTCAAAAACCGGGACAGTGGTTCGCCGTATCGATAATTTTCCAGCACTTTGATCGCGTTCCGGATTTGATGCATTACCCGTTTCTCCAGCATAGTATCTTTTAGCGGGCTTGGAATTTACCAAAGCGATACTCCATCAGACTAACGCCAAAATTTACATAGCCCCAACGATCGTTACGATTGAATTTATAGCTGCTATACAATCCGTCAAAAGTTTCTTTATTGATATACTCCGCGTAATCGTTGCCGTATTTCTGCAATAGATTACCAAAATAAGTTCCCGAGTCGAAACCTTTGTAGGCATGATCGGATGGTTCTATACCGTAAGCATTTTTGTACGCAGATTGAAAGCTGCGTGTTGCGTTCGACAATGGATTCAAATGACTTTCCGAGGTGATTACCGGACGATAGAACGTAAAGTTACTGTATGAGCTGAAATCTACCCGACTCCAAAGTGGATGTCCATAAAGACGGAATTCCATATTGTCAGACAGCGATCGTTCGTCCATTACATTCAACATCGCCTTCAGCTGATTTCTATCCGTAGTACCGCTGATAATATGGTACACCACGCCTGAAGTCAATCTTTCGTTCAGTTCAGATGGGGATGACACCGATAAAACCTCCGCATAAGGAAGTCGTTCTTTGATATCATCGGGAAATCCTTGGATAAACTGTTGATGATCGCTATTTGCAGAATTATAAATGACAACAACATCGCCATTTTTATAGTTTTTTGCCAACTCGGCAGATACCGCACGCATGTGAATACTGATGGGAGGCGTTACCGACACCAAATTGGGAAGGTTAAACTCTGTCGGCATAGTCGCTGCCAAAGGATTGACCTGCAACACGCGATTATTGGAATTCATCATTGCAGCACTAAACGATTTGATCTCTGCCGGATAAATGGGCCCTACAATAAGCATGGCATCCTTAACTTCCTGAGATCTTGCCAAATTGGCGTTGTGCCCTGCATTATCGCGAGAATCCAGTACTTGCAGTTCAACGCGCTTATTGGATTTTGCGATTTGCTGTAAACCCATCTGAAATCCCTGATAGAAATCTAATGCCAGCGCGGAGCGTTTTACATCCTCTTCCGAGACCGCGCTGGAAGCTACCCTATCCAGTTGAAAAGGTAGAATCAAGGCAATCGTACCGCCAGCATACAATTTTGCTTTCTCCGAAACAGGCTCTTCGAGATCACGTGACTTATCTTCACGAACAGCTTCCGCTTGATCTCGCGTACCATCCACACGACCTGTTTTCTGACCAGGCGAACGTAAAACCCCTGTAGTCGTCTTAGGCGAACAAGATGATACCGCTATCAGCGCGGCAAAAAAACCTATTAGATAAGTACACTTCATTTTTTTCTTTATTTTATTCCCACTCTATCGTTGCGGGCGGTTTTGAACTGATATCGTACACCACGCGGTTGATGCCTTTCACATGGTTGATGATCTCATTGGATATCTTAGCCAAAAGATCATACGGTAGATGAATCCAATCGGCAGTCATCCCATCTAGAGAACCTACTGCACGTAATGCGACTACATGTTCGTAGGTGCGCTCATCGCCCATCACTCCTACCGATTGTACTGGCAAGAAAATGGTGCCTGCCTGCCAGATTTTATCGTACCATCCTGACTCACGAAGATTACGAATGTAGATGTCATCTGCTTCTTGCAAAATTCGTACCTTTTCAGCAGTTACATCGCCCAAAATACGAATACCGAAACCAGGACCTGGAAATGGATGTCTGCCTAAGATAGTAGGATCTACTTCCAGCGTCTTTCCAACACGCCTTACTTCATCCTTGAACAACGTTCTTAACGGTTCAATGACATTCAGCTTCATATAATCTGGTAATCCACCCACATTATGGTGTGATTTGATGGTTGCCGAAGGTCCATTTACGGAGATAGACTCAATAACGTCCGGATAAATAGTACCCTGCCCAAGCCACTTCGCCTCTACACCATCCGGCAATTCTGCCTGAATTTGTTTCGCAGCATCATCAAATACATCGATGAACGATGCACCGATAATTTTACGCTTTTGCTCCGGGTCTGAAACACCAGCTAATTTGCTGTAAAATTGTTCTTTGGCGTTTACGCCTTTGATATTAAGCCCCATATGCTCGTAAGAATCCAACACTTGCTGGTACTCATTCTTACGTAATAAACCGTGATCCACGAAAAAACAGTGCAGCTTATCTCCAATAGCTTGGTGCAGCAATACGGCTGCTACGGTAGA
Source organism: Sphingobacterium sp. lm-10 (assembly GCF_023554555.1). NCBI lineage: Bacteria > Pseudomonadati > Bacteroidota > Sphingobacteriia > Sphingobacteriales > Sphingobacteriaceae > Sphingobacterium > Sphingobacterium sp. lm-10. The sequence goes on along the minus strand of NZ_JAMJWC010000001.1, from coordinate 583,768 downwards.
ATCCACTCCGCCAGATAAAGCCATGATGACGTGATCGTTGCCCAATTGTGCTTTCAAGTCGGCTATAGTCATTTCTACGAAGGCATCTGCTGTCCAGTCTTGTGTACAACCACAGATATTCACGACAAAGTTTTTCACCAATACCTGTCCGTCGGTACTATGCGTTACCTCCGGATGAAACTGAATTCCGTACGTACGAGTACCTTCGATATGGTAAGCTGCTACGCGTACCTTGTCGGTACTTGCGATCACGCGAAACGTAGAGGGCACTTCTTTAATGGTATCTCCATGCGACATCCACACCTGTGATTGTGTAGGAATGCCAGTCAACAATGGATTCTCCTGATCAACATATAATAAATTTGCTCTTCCGTATTCTCTAATCTCGGAAGGCAAAACCTCTCCCCCAGAATGCTGTGCCAGATATTGAGCGCCATAACAAACGCCCAGCACGGGGTAATCCCGCATCATAGCAGCGTAGTCTACTTGCGGTGCATCTTCCTGACGCACAGAGTATGGACTACCTGAAAAAATGATACCTTTAACTGTTTCATCGAAGGTAGGGATGTTATTAAATGGATGAATTTCACAGTAAACATTCAATTCGCGCACACGACGCGCGATCAACTGCGTATATTGTGACCCAAAATCGAGGATAATAATTTTTTCTGACATGGCGCAAAGTTACATATTCAGGATGAGTTTTACACGGCGAAATCTTCTTACCTTAGCATTTACACTTTTCTTAATAAGCAGATATGAAATTTGGCAGCGTTACAGACCCATCATCTATTGATTTCTCCCTTCCCAATACGCCATCAGCAACGCTGGAACTACTGAAAGCGCATCAATCAGACGCGCCGTTTGAGGTATTTGTTGGCTGTGCCAAATGGAATAAAAAAGAGCTCAAAGGATTTTACCCGCGCGGCACTAAAGATGAACTCGCGTACTATGCTACGAAATTCAATTCTATTGAATTAAACGCGACATTCTATAACTCTCCCTCCAAGGATCAGGTGCAAACCTGGAAAGACAAGACCGGAAAGGATTTTAAATTTTTCCCTAAAATTCCTCAATCTATTAGTCATTATGGCCGCTTGCTTAATACCGATGAAAAAGTAGAAACCTTTGTAGATGCCACCGTGCTATTTGAAGATAAGTTGGGAATGGCTTTTTTACAAATGCACGATAACTTTAAGCCCAAAGATTTTGAACGATTGGAGTCATTTCTGAAAAACTTCCCCGCGGGATATCCTTTAGCGATAGAAGTGCGTAATGAAGCTTGGTTTAGTGATCAAGAGGTTGCTGCGCGCTATTATTCCTTGTTGGAGAAAACAGAAAAGACCAATATCATCACCGATACCGCCGGACGTAGGGATTTATTGCACATGCGACTAACTACACCAATTGCTTTTGTGCGTTATGTGGGCGCCAACGCTCCTTCTGATTACACACGCTTAGAAGATTGGGTGAAACGCATCCGCGAATGGAGAAAGGCTGGATTACAGAAACTGTATTTCTTTATCCACCAGAACATGGAAGTCGAATCCCCCATGCTAGCAGATCATTTCATCAAACTGATAAATAAATCCTTTGACTTGAATTTGAAATTACCGAATGCTGACAAATTATTTTAAAGTTTATTTGGAGATTAACGAATACTCTACTAAGTTTGTAGAGTATTCAGAATTGCCTGACGCAATACCAACCGAGTTCGCAGAACCGCGGTGGTTTTTATAATACGGGATTCATTCCAAAACAGATTATATTGCCGTTCTGAATACGATTGATGGTTTCACCTTTAATAATTGTATTGTATGCAAACTCCAAACGAACTGTACCAGCATTTGGTTCAAAATTTTCACCACTATTCCGTCAAGGAGCTCGTTAACTTGAATAACGATCTCGTCCGAAACAAATCCTGGGGTACACAAAAAGCAGCTTTTAGAACTGCCGTATTGAACAGTCTTGCGCGTAAAGGCGTAGATCTGTCGCGCATCGTATCTCACGACGATGGGTTTACCACTATTCAGCTAGTACCCGTTGAGTTGGGTGACGACAACACCTTAATTCCGCTTGCCTGTTAGTTATGAACCCGTGTTTATTGATGCGTAATGGCATAAAGTGCAAAAGTTCCTAACCAGTGTGAGCCCATGTAATCGTCTTCCTTGGTAAGGTTTGGTAAAGAAAAAGCCATGTGCTCATCGGCGATTGTACGCAGATGTGCTAACGCCGGAACTTGATGCGCAATGCCATACAGACAGGCTGCACGACTATAGTTTAGGCCATCTAGGTGGACTAGCTGACCGTCGGTGCGATCTTTCACAATAGCAGGTTTCAACTGAAAATCAGCTTCATACATTTGCGGCAGAAAGGCATGAAGCCAGGTTTCATATGCTTCTCTATCTAAAACTTTGCTCATCAGATAGGCTTCCTCCAGACAAGGCGAAAGAAAGTCTGAACCACTCGGCTCATAAGAAAAGTCACAGTTTTTATCCTCTTTATATAGGCGAGTAGCATGTTCTGCAATAATATCGGCTAATGCTTCGTCTTCAACCGTCAATGCGTAATCGTACATCAATGACAGACCAAAAGCGGTATTGTCATGCTTTCCACTACGGATGGGATAAACTAACTTAGGCAAGTAATCCAACAACTTACCTCGCAGAAGATCGACCATGGGTTGCAAAGATCTGCTCCATCGCTGGGCATCGGCATCGTCCCATGTTACCAACTCTTCCTGCAACTTAAATAACCAAGCCCAACCATAAGTACGCTCAAATGAGAGGTTGTTTTTATCTTCAAAGAAAGCCTTCTCAATAGCCGCGTTCTCATCCGTGATTAGCGCATTCAATGTGCTACGCACCGCACCGTCTTGATCCAGGTTATCGAAAGATTTCATCAATTTGATGATAGACCAATAGCCATGTACCGATGAGTGCCAATCAAAACATCCGTAAAAAATAGGTCGCAATGCACGCGGTGGTTTAAGATCAGCATCGCCTCCTAAAGACTGCCCCAATTTATTGGGGTATTCTACCGTAATACAATGGACCGGCATATCAAAAATAGTCTTCGCCTGCTGTTGGCTCAAAGCAAATTTTGGAGTTGGCTTTTCAGTCGCGACTGCTTTTTTGTCGTTAGTTTGGTTATTCTGGCAGGAAAACAAAAAGCTACTGGCAAATAGGAACAAGATTAAGAAAGCGAACTTACCTATTGTATCACGTATGATCATGTATTAAATCTATAATATAAATAATGAAACACTAAAGATAGTAAATTCAGTGATGTGTACAGAAAGGCCTACTCAATATTTTACTTTAATGGATAGTATCTATTTAGCAACTATGACACCTTAATAAACGATGATAAATCGAATGTTATAGTTGAAACCAATAACCTTTACGGCACGCTATTTGGCAGATTTATATTTTTTAATAGGACGATACAAATAACAATATGACATTTCAGGAAATAATAAACAGTGATAAGCCCGTATTAGTAGACTTCTTTGCCGAATGGTGTGGGCCATGTAAAATGATGCCGCCCATCTTAGAAGAATTAAAGCAACGTGTCGGTGACGAAGCCAATATTATCAAAATAGATGTAGACAAAAATCCAACCGCAGCGGCGGCGTATCAAGTACAAGGCGTGCCTACGCTCATTATTTTTAAAAAAGGAACTGTTCGTTGGCGCCAATCTGGTGTCGTTCCTGCGAATGAGCTGGAACGACTGATCAATGAAAACAAATAATTGGAGACAGGAGGATCCGTTTCGCAATAAATATCGACTTTTATTAGCTCCTATTCCAGGTTGGCGGATCCACCTGTAATAGGTGTTTGACGAAGAAGTCGCGACGTTTGCGTTCACCAAAATCACCTCCCGATGAGTGCCCCATACCAGGCACCATAATAAAATCATGATCTTTGCCATGCTTGATTAACTGATCCACTAACTGGTACGTGGACGATGGATCTACATTGTCGTCCAGTTCTCCTACGATTAATAACAGCTTTCCTTCCAAAAGATGGGCGTTTTCTACATTCGAACAGGCAATGTACTCTGGCCCCACAGGCCAGCCCATCCACTGCTCATTCCACCAAATTTTGTCCATCCGATTGTCGTGACATCCGCAGGATGAGACACCCACTTTGTAGAATTCGGGATGAAAAAGTAAGCCTGCGGTAGACGATTGTCCACCCGCTGACGTCCCGTAAATACCTACGCGTTCTAAATCCATATAGTCATATTGCGCTGCCGCTGCTTTCATCCAGGCGATGCGATCTGGAAAGCCTGCGTCTTTTAAATTTTTCCAAGCCACATCATGAAATGCTTTTGAACGGTGCGAGGTACCCATGCCATCAATCTGTACGACAATAAAGCCCAACTCCGCCAGCTCGTGCATGCCGGAAGGATTCGCAAAAAAAGACTTCGGCACGAAGGCACTGTGCGGACCGGCATAGATATACTCAATAACCGGGTATTTTTTCTGTGGATCAAAATTGGAAGGTCGAATAATAACCCCCCAAATATCCGTTTCCCCGTCGCGTCCCTTCGCTTGAAAAACCTCTGGCTTTTGCCAGCCAGTTTCTTCCAATGCGCTTAGGTCGGATTTCTCGAGATCCATCAGCATTTTTCCATCTTTCGCATCACGCAATAAAGCCACCGGAGATTGGTCAGCACGCGAGTACACATCCACAAACAGTTGGTGCGAAGCGTTGAAATACGCCTGATGATTGGCTTCTTCTGGTGTTAATTCCCGCAAACCTTTGCCATTCATGCCGATCACATAATAGTGAACTAAGTAAGGGTCCTCTCCTTTTTTCATACCACTCGCCTGAAAATAAATCTCTCGTGATACTTCATCTACATGCGTCACCCCACGCACCACCCAATTACCTTTGGTGATCTGATTTTTTACTTGCCCATTACTGGCATCAAAAAGATATAAGTGATTCCATCCGTCGCGCTCTGATGCCCAGATGATCTCGCCCGAATCTTCGAGGTCTTTGCGGTATTTCTTTCCGCTATAATCAATAAACGTAGGGCTTACTTCTGCGATAACACTTCTGGTAGCACCGGTAGTCGCAGATAATTCCAGAATCTCGTAGCGTTGATGTCCACGTTGATTATACTCAAAGGTGATCGCTGTATTATTTTTATTCCATACAGGAGGTGTCAGCGAAAATTGATTACTGATTAGGGTAGCATCTACCGCTTTGAGATCTCCGTTTTCTACATCTAGGATAGTCGGTGTATATTGTGGCAAAGCATCGCCAGGCTTTACGTAATCCCTAGTTTGCAATTTCGGCTGCAATTGATCGAGAGGGGAAGATTCTAATAAGGTAAGCTGCCGAACTTCTGCCTTGCGTACGCGAAAAGCTGCCAGTTTGCGACTATCGGCAGACCAGTATAAGCGGGAAGAATAATAATCGCCCGGACTGCCGTCGTAGGTCAGCTGACGCGCAGCATCGTTATTATTGTCTTCCTTTTTTCGCACATACACATTGTTATTTTTGATAAAAGCGACGTAGGTGTCGTTCGGTGAAACGATGGGCTCTCCTACTGCGTCGTCGCCACGGCGACCCCAGTAACCACCACTATGCTCCGTGTCCACCTCTTTTAACTTAGTCAATTTCTTCTGCGCATTATCCCACTGCCAACTGTTTTTTCCGGCAGAAAAGCTTATGCTTTGCGCGTCGAGCACTTCAAAATCCCGCTCTGAAATATCTTCCAAGCGTGTGGGTTTCCCAAGTTGCTCAGAAAGTTGCGTAGTCAATGCTGCCGCATCGACCTTCACCTTCGTTTTACGAGTGGCATCTACCAACACATAGGTGCTACCGGCATCGCGCAAACGCACACGATAAGCAAAGGCATCACCCGCTTTGGACCAGGTAATTTGTTGCGGAACCTGATATACTTTATTGCGGGTATGTTCTCGCATTTCTTTCGAACGATCGTAATCTTCCGCCCCACCCTGCGCAAAGCCGGATGCGAGGTAAAAGGTAGATAAGACCGCAACTAGCGTTATTTTCATATCACTTGATTCTTCTTTTTAATTAAATAATACAAAGGAATGCCGGCCAGTGTAATGCCGATACCAGGCCAGGTAAACTGTGGTTTATAGATAACCAGCAGTACAATGAAAGACAATCCCATCAAAATATAAATCGCCGGCAGAACAGGATATCCAAAAGCACGGTATGGCCGAGGTATATCCGGTCGTTTTCTCCGTAAAATAAATACACCGATAATGCACAACATGTAAAAGATCACGACCACGCAGGTAATCATATCGAGCAGATCTCCATAACGACCTGTAAGGCACCACAGTGCAGCCACAATTCCTTGAAACCATAAAGCATAGGCCGGCACGGAGTTTTTATTCAGTTCTCCCGTCTTTTTAAAGAAAAGGCCATCTTGTGCCATCGAATAGTAGATACGGGCACCGGCTAAGATGAGTCCATTATTACATCCGAAGGTGCTGACCATAATCATAATGGCTAATATAGTAATGCCTACCGGACCAAAAATTTCTTGCGCAGCGACCATGGCCACGCGATCTTTCGGAGCAGCAGCCATTTCGGACAAGGGCAAAACGCCCGTGTACATCAGATTCGTCAGCAGGTAAACTACCGTAACAATCATGGTGCCCAATGCTAAACTCAATCCAATATTACGTTTTGGGTTTTTAATTTCCCCGGCCACTGCAGAGGATGTATGCCAGGAATCACTACTAAACAAAGCGCCAACCAGCGCCGCTGAAAGTGCACCTAGTGCTCCCATAACAGTATAGTCGGTATAAAAGCCCTCCTTCGATAAATTTTGTAACTTCCAGGTATCAGCGGTGCCCCAGTTCTGCTGCCATACATCGCTATCGAATGCCCAAAAGCCGAAACCTACTAATAAGACTAGGCTCAAAAGTTTTAATAGGGTAATAATCGTTTGTATGGATTTTCCATTTTGCACGCCCAGGGTATTGATGAACGTGAGTAAAAAGATGACAGCGATGGCGAGCACCTGTGCATACGATATTTCATAAGTACCTAGCGACCACAATATAACGTCTTCGTCGAGTATAGGAAAAAGGTAGGCGGTAAACTTAGAAAATGCCACGCCTACTGCAGCGATGGTCGCCGTGTGAATGACGGCGAAAAATGTCCAGCCAAAGGTGAAACTTACCAGCGGACTGTACGCTTCTTTGAGATAGATGTACTGCCCACCGGCGCGCGGAAACATCGCGCTCAACTCGCCATAACTGAGTGCAGCAGTCAAGGTCATAAATCCGGCAATCAACCATACGACCATCAACCAGCCCGCAGATCCTGTATGTCGGGCAATGTCGGATGATACGATGAATATACCCGATCCAATCATGCTTCCAGCCACCAGCATGGTGGCATCCAGCAGACCTAAAGACTTTTTAAATTCTGGAGATTCGTTATTCATAATGAGGTGCGTTAGTCGTTAGTTAGCTGAATAGAATTTCCATACTGGTTTATAATTGAGAGGTACTTTTTGATCCGTCAATATTGCGCGTAGCATCTCCATCGGCAAGTAATTCTCCTTGATCACGCGATCATGAAATTCCGCATACGACATCTTCCCGCCCCCAACGAGTTCGTCGCTAATGCTGAGCAATTGCAAGCCACCGATCATATACGCTAATTGATACAATGGATCGTACGATCCTTCAAAAGAACGCTTCACCTCACCATGCGCATTCGCCGGTTCGTGGCCTACTTCGTTCACCAAATAATCGATGCATTGCTGCGGTGTCCATTCCCCCAAATGGAATTTGATGCTAAAGGTGATGCGGGCACAGCGGTGCATGCGCCAAAAAAGCATACCGATACGTTCTTCCGGTGTTTTGGCAAATCCCATTCTGTACAACAGTAACTCCCAATACAACGTCCAGCCTTCTGTCCAGAATGGCGTATTGAAATGCTGCGCGCGATACGGTTTGTATCGGCGGTTCATAAAGTACTGTAAGTGATGCCCCGGCACTAACTCATGCTGCACAGTACCTAACGAAAAGTACGGGTTATTGCCCCGCATGCTCATCATTTTCTGATCGTAGGTCATGGTATTCGTTGGATACGAGATACTGATCTCCCGACCCCCTGTGAAAAATGGATTGACCAACTGCCGTTCGGGCGTCATCATAATCATTCCCCAAGTTTCATCCGCCAATGGTGGAATATCCATCAACTGATTTTGTTTAATAAAAGCTTGCGCCTTGTCATACAGTTCATTGATGAGTTCCGGCTGCTTTCCTACCGGAACGTAGGTATTCTTTACTTTTTCCTGTGCTGCCTGCCAGTCGTCGCCAAATCCCATTTCTCTGGATGCTTTCAGCAATTCTGCCACGCACCAGGCCCATTCCTTATCGGCGATAGCCAATAGTTCATCAGCGGTGTACGCAATCATTTCATCTTGCAATTTCTGGTTGAGCATTTTTTTGCCGATTGGCTTCCCGCCAATATTGCTCCCATCGTCATACACTTTCCAATCGCTTTTAGCCGCAAGCACTTCCTTGTACTGATCTAGTTGTGTATTGACATCTGCAAACGTAGTAGGCATCCACCAAGTAAACTCGGTATCGTACCCATTATAAAAGTCAAAAGCGCTAGCCAATCTCTGCTTCACGCTTTCTATCATTTCCGTCAGGAATTGTACATCTGCCGATGGGATGGCTTTGCCATTCTTAATCTGTTCGCTTTGCTGTTCTATTAGCTTAATCGCATGCTGTAAATCCGTAGCTAGCTTCTTCGCATCAACCTCATGTCCGCGACGTCTTTTTTGCTCGAAATCATAGATCACGGCAGCAAAAGGCAAATAATGCTCTAAGCGTTTGTAGGTTTCGAGATCAGCTTGTAGGTCTTCGCTATGCCTTGCTATTTTGCGCTTTAGCAATTGATAATCCACTTGTCCACCCGTTGGTAGGTTTTGGTAATCCACTTCTTCCAATTCTTTGAAATAAGTGCGATCCAATACCAGCAAGCGATTCATTTGTTCTGGAGATGGCGCCGAGCGCTGAAAACCCCATCCTTTCGGCATCGGGCCGTAAAAATAATTGATCGCCTGCTCATCATGACCATATCGGATCACGTAAGGTTCTAGCGGCGTAGTATGTTCATTCATATGTTGAGCTTGGGCAAGCGCGGTCGCTAAGGAGCAAAAACCGATGATTAGTTGAGAGCGAATAGTGATCATATAAGAAGGGTTTTGGGGAGTTATTGAAACCGCTCGGGTCGAAATCCCTTTATATCTGTTTGCGGCGCGTGGCCATCGAGTAGATCAGCAATGGTTTTTCCAAAAGCCGGTCCGAGGCTTAATCCCATCATACCGGCACCGCCTGCAATCGAGAGATTCTGATAACGAGATGAACGACCAAGGTACGGCAAGCCGTCTGGCGAACAGGGTCGGTAACCATACCAAACTTGTTCGGGGTAAGACACCTCCAAATCAGGAAAATAATTAGGAATCGCTTCTACAATACCTTTAACACGGTTAGTGTAAATCCGATCATTGGCAGGGCCTAGTTCCATCGTGCCGCTGAAACGAATTTGTCCGTTCATCGGTGTTACCGCTACGCGGGCTTCGACCAGCAAAGCGGCGTGTTGCATCGCAGTATTCTCAGGCGGTTCTACCATGAAGGAGTATCCTTTGCCCGGCATCAACGGTGTTTTTATGCCTAAGTTCCGCACTAATCCGGGTAAGGAAGCTCCGCCCGTGATCACGACCTCATCGGCATCAAAAGTACCTTTTGACGTTTTTACGGCTTTCACTTTGTTGCCTGAAACCTGAAATCCTTCTACTGCGGTATGGTAGTTAAAAGTGACACCAGCGCTTTTTAGGAGAACCGTCAATCCGTGCATTAATTTGGATGGCGAGAGAATACCATCGCAGTTATACAGAATACCGCCTACTGCATCCAACCGAAGGTTTGGTTCCAAAGCTTGTATCCCTGCTTTATCATACGGTACCGCATCCAGACCTAATGATCTTGCCCGGTCGGCTAATTCCTGTTCTTCATGTTCGGCAGCCTTCGATTTGTACAGCATCATAATGCCATTTTGCCGCAATTCAAAGTCGAATCCGACCTCATCCTTCAGTATATCGTAAAGCTGACTACTGTATAAATTTAGATCGCGTATCGCTTCTGCATGTGTGTTAACATGCTTCTCGTTGGCGTGTCGCAGAAATTTTAATCCCCAACTGATCAACTCCGGATTGAGGGACGGGCGGACGTAAAATGGGCTTTTGCTATCGAGCATCCAGCGAAGTCCTTGAGCTACGATTCCAGGGGCTGCCAACGGGGTGAAATGGCTCGGCACAATCATCCCGGCATTGCCAATGGAGCAGTTGTTAAGCCCATCGTCTTTGTCCAGCACCTGTACTTCCCAACCCGCTTTTTGAAGATAATATGCGCTACATAAGCCGGCAATACCCGCGCCTACGACGAGCACTTTCCCTTTATTTGTTTTCTCTGTAGTAGTTATAGACACGTTTCTGGATGTATTAAATGTTTGTTACATGACTTGAAATCCCTCAAAGTAGGGATCTTCATCATCAATAATAATTTGGTTGTAGCCAGTAATACGCGCCCAACCTTCTATGGAAGGTATAATGGCGGGGCGATCTACTATCCTTGTTTCTTGCTCGATCCGTCCAATAAATTGTGAACCGATGTAACTTTCGTGCACGAAAACATCTCCTGTCGTCAGTTTGCCTTTGGCGTACCATTGCGCTAGTCGTGCAGAGGTACCCGTGCCACACGGCGAGCGATCCAACGCATTCTCCCCTACCAACACGGCATTCCGGCCCATAGAGTTTTCTTTCAGCGGTTTTCCTGTCCACTGAATATGCGTTAGTCCGAAAATAAGCGGATCTTCTGGGTGTACGAAATTATATTTTTCGCTGAGTAGCTTACGGATGATCTTGCCGTAATGAATAAGTTGGCTTGCACTAAAATCGCTGATGTCTTTGAAATTCGCTTGTGGGTCGATGATGGCGTAGAAATTGCCTCCATACGCCACATCTGCTACAATTTCACCCAAATCAGGACAATCCACCGTTAACCCTTCGGCATAGAGAAATGATTTCACGTTGGTGAGTTTCACCGTCTTTACCTTCGCGCCCTCTTGCACATAATCGATATGAATAAGACCAGCCGGCGTCTCCAAACGCAATTTGCCGGGTACTTTGGGTTGGATTAGTCCTTCTTCGATGGCGATGGTCACCGTGCCGATCGTGCCGTGCCCACACATCGGTAAGCAGCCACTAGTTTCAATGTATAAAACACCTACATCGTTGGCAGGATCTGTAGGCGGATACAACAAGCTTCCGCTCATCATATCGTGTCCGCGTGGCTCAAACATGAGTCCTTTACGAATCCAATCGTACTCTGCCATAAAATGCAACCGTCGTTCCATCATGGTTTTACCAGGTAGAAGTGGTACACCACCAGCAACTAGACGTACAGGACAGCCGCAGGTATGGGCGTCAATACAAAAAAAAGTCTTTTTCATGATGCATGTGACATGTAGACAGCGATATTATAAAGTGGCGGCGGTAAGTGTACCATCCACTATGCGTGTTAATTGTAAGGGATTGCTCGACTGCAATTCTGCTGGTAAGCTTTTCTCTGGCCAGTTCTGGAAAGCAATCGGTCGCACAAATCGTTTTACGGCATCAGGACCGACAGAAGTAAAGCGCGGATCGCTGGTGGCTGGAAATGGGCCGCCGTGTTGCATCGCATAAACGACTTCTACACCGGTAGGCATGCCGTTAAACAAGAGACGGCCTACCTTATCCTGCACTACGCTGATCAGCGCAGCGTTCGCTTCCAGATCTTGTTCGGTAGCGGCTATGGTAGCCGTAAGCTGTCCTTCCAGATTGTTGGCAATAGCCAATAGTTGCTCTGTTGATTCTGCCTCTACGAGTAATGCAAACGGTCCGAATACTTCTTCGGCCAATTCGGGCGCGTTTAGAAAGGCCTGACCAGATGTTAAAGCTACTGTGGGCTGCCCCTGTGTATCCTCTGCACTCACGTCTGACTGCGCCAGTATGGTCACCGCTTTGTGCGTGCTCGTTGCTTGCTTTTTCTCCAAATAGTTTTTCGCGATACCACTGTGTAACATAGCGGTTGGCTTTGCTGCCGCAATGGCTTGCTGCACGGCTTCTTTAAAGCGGTCAAATGCTTCGCCTGCTTGTGCAATAAAGATCCCTGGATTGGTACAGAATTGTCCGGTACCTAAAGTCAAAGAACCTACATATTGCTGTGCTAGTTCAATAGCATTTTTTTCGAGTAATTGAGGTAGTGCAAACACGGGATTCACGCTTCCCATTTCTGCAAAAACCGGAATGGGCACTTCACGTGCTGCCGCCACCGCGACCAATGCTTTTCCACCTTGTTGCGAGCCCGTAAAACCGACCGCTTGAATGCCCGGATGTGCGGTGAGGTAAGCACCTACAAGTATTTGTGTGCCTGCTACTCGATCACCCGCAACATGACCGAATACACCTTCTGGCCAGCCGAACTTTTTCAGGGCGTGGCTGATGGTATCGGCCATTAGTTGAGAAGTTTTAGGGTGTGCGGGATGCGCTTTTACCAGTACAGGACAGCCAGCACCAATGGCACTAGCCGTATCGCCTCCAGCAGTAGAAAAAGCAAAAGGGAAGTTACTGGCACCAAAAACCAACACAGGACCCAATCCGATGCTGTACTTTCGAATATCATTCTTACCCTTTTCGGCATCTGCCTGATCAATGCGCACATCGAGATAGGTTCCTTTTGCCACCGCATCGGCGTAGCTACGCCATTGACCGACAGTACGCGCCTTCTCTCCTTGCAAACGAGCCATTGGCAAAGCCGATTCGGCATGTGCCAAATTCAGCAAATTATCATCTAATGCTTCAATAGCATCTGCTACTCCTCTCATAAATGCGGCTCTCTGCTGTACTGTCGTCGCCTTCAAAAATTGAAACGCGCCGACGGCATGCTGCACGTACGCATCTAATATCTCCTTTGTTTGATCCATTTGTCGTTTTTATGCAGGCACTTCGTCCAATACCGGACGTTTGGCGATGCTATCTTGAATAATTTTCTGTACACGATCCGCTTCTTCACCTACTAATGGTAATCTCGGTGCACGCGTATGTGGCGTACTAATTCCTTCTGCGGTAGCGGCTAATTTGATGTATTGAATCAATTTTGGATGAATGTCTAACTCCAATAATGGCATAAACCACCGATATATTTCGACCGCTTTTGCGATCTCACCTTGCTGCGCGTAGTTGTACATGGCCATGGTTTCATTTGGAAAGGCATCTACCAGACCAGCCACTAATCCATCAGCTCCTAAGAAAAGTGTTTCTAAAGAAATCGTATCCACTCCGCCCAAAATGCTGAAACGGTCGCCAAAACGGTTTTTCATGCGCGTCACATTCGCCAGATCACGTGTTGATTCCTTTACTGCCTGGATAGTAGGGTATTCAGCCAATTCGGCAAACATATCCAAGTTTACGAACGTGCTGTAATCCACTGGGTTATTATAGATAAGAACCGGTAAATCGGTGGCTTTTGCTACAGCTTTAAAATATTCAACCACCTCGCGATCGTCCGCTTTATACCGCATCGGTGGTAACAGCATCAATCCATCCGCACCAAGTTCAGCTGCTCTCTTTGCAAAAGACACTGCATTACGGGTGGTGTTTTCAGCGATATTTAGGATCACAGGAATTTGATCTCCTACCACCTGCCTAGCGTACTTCAACAAGTCAAATTTCTCCTCCAAATCCAATGCAGCAGCATCTCCTAATGTGCCCGCTACAATGATTCCATGTACTCCTGCTTTAAGTTGTGCGCGGGTATTCTTGGCAAACATGTCATAATCAATATCACCGTTTTCCGTAAAAGGTGTCAACACAGCGGGATAGATTCCCTTCCAATTTAAATCGGCCATAGTCAGTCTATACTAAGTTTTATGTATCTAATTTATTAGAATCAAAGCTACCGACTTATCTGTGCGGCGACTAACCGCCTTTTAATCATTACTTACTTGATATTAACCATCAGAATTTTATTGGTATAAAATATTTTGATAACTAAGGACATACTCTTTTGGCGACAAACCAGTAACACTACGAAATACGCGATTAAAATTCGTGATGCTGTTAAATCCACAATCATAGGCAATGCCTGCAATAGAATCGTAGCGAGAAGACCCCAACAAGCGACAAGCTTCCCTTACCCGAATTTCATTGAGGTAAGAGACAAAGGTTTTGCCGGTGCTTCGTTTGAAAAAACGACAGAACGCTTGTGGTGTTAGGTTGGCTTTGTCGGATACCGCGTCTAAGCTAATGTTCTCTCTGAAATTATGTTCTATATAACGACACAGTGCATGGATGCGAAAAGAACCTACCTCTTCCGATTCTCCGATGGATATGCCCGACAGCGGTTTTAGTTCGGAAGAAACCGCATTCAACGCCCGCAGTAAGTAGCAAAAGTTAATTAACTGATCCATGTGGTCAGATTTTTTCAGAATATCAAACCGGCGACGTACTCTGGAAAGTTGGTCTTTTGGCACTTGAAATCCGCGCTTATTTTTGCTGATAAAATCGAGTAAAACACTCAACTCCGGTAAGTGCAGCATATTCGCGAGTGCACCTTTATCACTAAAAAATACGGATACCGAACGCACGCACTCACCCAAAGGACGGTTTTTGAACACATGCGCTTGGTTAGAGCCTAACAAGAATATATCCCCTTCCTGAAAGTCGTGTAAGTTATCATCCACGAGCAGCTGCCCATCTCCGGCTACAATCCATATCAATTGGTACTCCTTATGCCGGTGCATATAAGGATAAAACTTGTCCAAAACATCTTCCTGGATAAATACGGTCCTGTCCTTAGGTACTGGAACGCTGTATTGAATCGGTTTCATAGTAGAAGGATTATGTTAGTTGTTAACACTAAGATAAACTTAAAAACAATTCCTTCACAAGAAATACGCGAAAATTTAACAAAAAAAATCTTCTTTCAAAAAGAGATTAATTTCCGAATAGTATGCGGTAAAATCCGGTTTACAAGCAAATCATCTAGCCTTTATATTTGTTGGCTCAAATGACCAATACGCCCACCCTTATGCTTATAAAGATCTATTCGTCGACTGTCCTTATCTTAATTCATATCTGCCTTTTTAGCGTACATGCGCAGCAACGTGAGCACCCTGTTTGGGAATCGGTACGTAAGCAGCCTGCGACATTGCATCTGGATCGTGGCGAACATAGCTTTGCATTACCACAATTGAAAGGAAAGATTTTGAAGGCCTCACAAACCATCTCTTCCTTGCAGCAAACCAGTGGCGATAGAGCATTCAATTATACACCGGTCGAATTGCTCGATAAAAGGGATCGCAACCTATTTTTTCATCTGGGAGATATCAATCTGCGCATTAGAAAAGTATCCGACACGGCTTGGGTCAGTTACTCGACAGCGTCGGATCGGCATGATATTCAAGCGTTGCCAGCAGGCAAAGGTATCCTGGCAGCAGCCGATTTATCGCCCACCCTGTCCAACATACCTTTACATCTAAAGAGAACCTGGAAGCAAAAAGGCGATGATCTTGTCCTGGAATTCGAGATATATAACCCCAGCGATCAGGCTTTTGAAATCGGATCTTTAGGTATACCGCTTCCTTTTAATAATAATCTCGATGGAAAAAATCTGGATGAGGCACATGCAAAAAATGTATTTCTTGACCCCTACATTGGTCTCGATGCCGGTTATGTACAAGTAAACCACCTTCACGGAAAAGGCGTTAGCTTGCTCGTATTACCGGAAGAAAACGCCCAATTTGAAGCATACAATCCACTCAATACTGATCCTACTCCGCGTAGCATTACTTTCGAGGGTTTCCATGAATGGATGATCCATAGTAAAGCACATGCGGAAACCGATTGGAAAGGCGTGGATCAATGGAACAATCCTACATCTACCATCCTGCAGCCCAATGAGCGAAAAACTTTTGCCCTGCGTTTTGTATTGGCTCCCGCCATACGAGACATTGAGCCCACTCTGGTGCAAAATAATCGCCCATTGGCTGTCGGATTCCCTGGTTTTGTAGTTCCTTTAAATAATCCGGCTAAATTATTTGTTCAATACGGTTCGCCCATTAAGCATATAAACGTTTATCCGAAACAAGCACTTTCAGTCACGAAAAACAATAGCAGCTCCAATAAATGGAGTAGTTACCAGATCAAGGGAAATCGTTGGGGCCGTGCTCGCCTGACGCTCACATACGAAGATGGTAAGCAGCAAACCATCCATTACAAGGTCATCAAACCGGAGCGGGATGTCGTGAATGATTTAGGTCGTTTTCTAACGACCAAACAGTGGTACGAAGATCCGCAGGATCCTTTTAAGCGTTCGCCATCTATCATCACTTATGACAATGAGGTAAAACGACAAGTGACGGAAGAACAACGCGCCTGGTACGCAGGCTTGAGCGATGAGGCGGGTGCTGGTAGCTGGCTGGCAGCCATGATGAAGCAGGTGGTACAGCCCAATGCAGAGGAAATCACGAAACTGAAGCGTTTTATGAACGAAACGTTGTATGGTGACATACAACATAAATCAGGTAAGGATCACTATGGTGTGGTCAAAAGCTTGTTCTACTACGAGCCTGATTCGCTACCGGCAGGAACCTATAGCGACAGTATAAATTACACGACCTGGTCGGCCTGGCCGAAGAAGGAAGCCGATAATATCGGGCGTTCTTACAATTATCCGCATGTGGCGGCAGCGCATTGGGTATTCTACCGATTAGCGCGCAATTATCCGCATTTAGTGGCGGAAGAAAGCTGGGATACCTACTTGGAGCGTGCTTTTCAAACCTCGGTCGCGATGGTCGAAAAGGCACCCCATTATGCGCAGTTTGGACAGATGGAAGGCAGTATATTTTTGATTATTCTAAAAGATTTGCAGCGTGAAGGAAAAACGGCGGAAGCCGCTAAGCTAGAAGCATTGATGCGCGAACGTGCTGCTCACTGGCGGACGCTCAACTATCCATTTGGTAGTGAAATGCCGTGGGATTCTACCGGCCAGGAAGAAGTATACTTATGGTCTGATTATTTTGGTTTTGATGATAAAGCGACCGTCACGCTGAACGCAATCCTGGCGTATATGCCAACCGTGCCACATTGGGGATACAATGGGAGCGCAAGACGCTATTGGGATTTCGTCTACGGCGGTAAGCTATCTCGCATTGAGCGGCAGCTGCATCACTATGGTTCGGCCTTGAATGCCATTCCGGTATTATCCGCGTACCGTAGCACGCCAGACGACTACCACTTACTGCGTATTGGACACGCTGGAATGTTGGGTGCGCTGGCGAATGTCACGGAAGAAGGATTTGCACCTGGCGCCTTCCATTCCTATCCTTCCACCTTGGCAAACGATGGTATTACTGGCGATTATGGTTCTGGTTTCTATGGATACGCTGCCTATGCTGGCACCTATGTTGTACAACATCCAGAATTTGGCTGGCTGGCATTTAGCGGAAACGTAAAAGAAGATAAAAAAGGTATCCAGGTCGAAGTAACTACTGCCTCGCGTAGCCGTGTGTTTCTAGGCCCGGAGCGATTGATGATTCAGGCAGAATCTGGTGAAATAGCACAAATAGATTACCAGCCAAAAACGGGCGATATCACGCTAATCTTAGCTAAATCGGGCGACAATAATCCGGCTACTCGTTTGCGCTTGGAGCAGGAAAGCGAAAGCTATGCGATTGCGGGAAGTGAAAAAGATACCTTAGGCAGGTATGTGATCCCAGCAGGTACGAAACAGGTGAAGTTGCAAAAAGTAAGCCGGTAATTTTAGGCAAATCGATACATTTGTATACTATGTTTTCTACTTCAACGTATAAAAATCGACGCCAGGCGCTCCGGCAGCAACTTGCTGGAGGCATTCTGCTCTTTCCTGGAAATATCGAAAATCCGATCAACTTCGAACATAACACCTATCCGTTTCGTCAAGATAGCACCTTTCTATACTACTTTGGCTTGGCTGTACCTTCGCTGGTTGGTCTAATGGATTTGGATGAAAATAAAGAAATTATTTTCGGTTGCGAAGCGACCATAGACGATTTGGTCTGGACGGGGCCTCAGGAATCGCTAAGCGATCGAGCGGCGCGTGTTGGCGTGCTGGAAACGGCGCCTTTCACTAGCTTGGTGCACTATATTGAACGAGCTATTGCACGGAATCGCCCGATTCACTTCCTTCCGCCTTACCAGTCGGTCAGTAAGTTGTTGCTAAGTGAGTTGTTGCAAACGACTCCGAGCGCACTAGAGCCGTCTGTTTCGTTTATCCGCGCGGTAGCGCAACAAAGATCGATCAAGGAGGAACAGGAAGTCGCAGAAATAGAGAGAGCCGTATCGGTATCTACAGAAATGCATCTGTTGACTATGCGATTGGCAAAGTCGGGCATGAAGGAAAGTGAGTTGGTCCATGCCATACAAGCATTTGCTGGGAATCGGGATTGTTCGTTAGCCTATCCTCCCATCATCACCGTGCATGGCCAGATATTACACAATCAAGTGCGCAGCAACCCTTTGAAGAATGGCGACATGGTGCTCGTAGATGCTGGTGCTGAAACGGCGATGGGCTACGCGGGAGATTTGACGCGCACCTTTCCGGTGGCGGCTACATTTGATAGTCAGCAACGCGCGATGTATCAAATTGTATTGGATGCCATCACCGGTGCGAGCGAAATGCTTCGCCCGGGAGTTTCTTTTAAATCCATACACCTGCATGCTGCAAAAATCTTAGTCGAAGGACTGAAAGGATTAGGATTAATGAAGGGTGATCCCGAAGAAGCGGTGCAATCTCACGCCCACACCTTGTTCTTTCAGTGTGGCTTGGGCCATTTGATGGGGCTGGATGTACACGATATGGAAGATCTGGGCGAGCAATATGTGGGTTACACAACAGATGATCCGAAAGACACGCAAACCTTTGGCTTGAAGTCGTTGCGATTGGGCAAACCCTTGGAAGCTGGTTTTGTGCTGACCGTAGAACCGGGCATTTATATCATCCAGGATCTAATTGACCATTGCAAGGCGAGCAATCGCCACAGCGATTTTGTCAATTATACCGAATTAGAAAAATTCAGGAATTTTGGAGGCATTCGTCTGGAAGACAACTTCTTAATCACCCCGGAAGGTCATCAGCTTTTGGGACCTGATCTGATAAAAACTATTGATGACGTTGAATCTTACCGCTCACGCTATGTCTAAATTTTTACCTTTACTATACTTACTGGCTGTTGTTTTTGTTTTCCAACCTGCTTACCTGCACGCACAAGAACAATGGTCTGCCGATGGCAATGCATATTACGAATTTTCTGAAGAAGGCATCCAACTGGTGCATTTGTTAGATGCGAAAAAATCTACTACCTATCTAACGGCGGAGCAATTGATACCAGCCGGTAAAAAAGAACCACTACAGGTACAATCATTTGTGGTATCGCCGGATGGTAACGATTTATTGCTGTTTGCTAACACCAAAAAAGTATGGCGTGATAACACGCGCGGCGAATATTGGATCTTCAACCGCTCCACCAACAAGTTGACGCAATTAGGTGCCGGATTGCCCGAAGCCTCTTTGATGTTTGCCAAGTTTTCGCCGCAAGGCGATCAGGTCGCTTATGTTTCTAAGAATAATATCTATGTAGAAGATCTCAAAACGAATAGCTACATACAGATTACTCAGGATGGTACGGATCGCCTCATCAATGGTACATTCGATTGGGCTTACGAAGAGGAGTTCGGCACGCAAGATGGCTTTCGCTGGTCGCCCGATGGCCAACGGATCGCGTATTGGAAACTCGATGCGAAAGAGATCCGCAACTTTCTGATGATCAATAATACGGATAGTTTGTATGCCTTTACGATTCCGGTAGAATATCCAAAAGTGGGATTAAATCCGTCGGCAAGCAGCATTTGGATGTACGATTTGAAAGACAAAAAACAGGTCGAAGTAAACATAGACGGCGACCCGGCACAACATTATATTCCGCGCATGGAGTGGTTAACGGATGCCTCAGGCATTATCTTCCAACGGCTGAATAGAAAACAAAACGAAAGCGCGATTATCACTGCTAACGCGATGAATGGCGCGACAAAGATAATCCACCGCGAAACGGATGCCGCCTGGATTGATATCAAATCGCGCTGGAATGGTGGCGATCCGAGTGGTTGGGATTGGTTGGAAAATGGAAAATCCTTTATTTGGGTATCCGAAAAAGGAGGTTTTCGCCAGATTTACCGCATAGGCCTGGATGGAACAGAAAAGCTACTTACCGAAGATGCCTTTGATATCATACAGATCGATCATATTGATCCTGTGAACCAACGCATTTTCTTTTCGGCTTCACCGGATAATGCGACGCAGAAATACTTGTACGAAATTGCGATGCGCGGCGGGAAAGCTAAACGCGTGACGCCAAAGACAGCAAGTGGAACCAATACCTACCGTATATCGCCTAATGGTGCCTTGGCTTTTTACACGAGCAGCACCACGAAGCACCACGCTTATGAGGCACTCGTAAAACTTCCTTCACACCAACAAATCCAGGCACCAAAGCAAACGTATACGGTGCCGGAAGGCACTCCCACGGCGACCTTCTTTACCGTTACGACGGTAGACGGTGTGGAAATGGACGGTTGGATGGTGAAGCCAACCGATTTTGACCCTGCGAAGAAATATCCTGTGGTTTTCTATGTATACGGGGAACCTGCTTCGCAAACCGTTACCGATAATATCTATTCGGGAAGAAATCGCTTGTATGAGGGTGATATGGCCGAAGATGGCTACATCTACATTTCTCTGGAAAATCGAGGCGCTCCTGCTCCAAAAGGACGGGAATGGAGAAAATCGATTTACCGAAATATCGGCTACCTCAACATAAGGGATCAAGCGATGGGCACCAAAGAAGTGCTTAAATGGGACTTTATTGACGCTACGCGTGTCGCCGTCTGGGGATGGAGTGGCGGGGGTGCTACCACGTTGCACTTGCTTGGACAATATCCAGATATATACCAAACGGGTATCTCCATTGCTCCGGTGACTAATCAATTGCTGTATGATAATATTTATCAAGAGCGCTATATGGGCTTGCCGCAAGAGAATGAATCGGACTTTATTCGTGGATCTGCCATCACTTACGCCAAAGATGTGCGTGGAAATTTGCTGCTGATACATGGTACGGGAGATGACAATGTACATTATCAAAATGCCGAAGTATATATCAATGAGTTGGTTAAGCACGGTATTCCTTTTCAAATGATGTCTTACCCGAACCGCAGTCATTCCATCAATGAAGGCGAAGGTACTTCCGACCACTTATCTAAAACGTTTACCAACTTTTTAAAGGCACATTGTATTCCCGGCGGGCGGGATTAAATCCCATCCGCACTTACTCCGTACGAGGGCTACCCTTTTTAGAAAGTAACATGCAACATCCAGCGAAGGGGTAAAAAAAGAATGGTTAATATCCGAGACTGAAACGGCAAAATAAGGGGAAAATTTCATTGCTAAACTTTCTAATTTACCACAAATTAAAGAGTGTATAATGAAAACATTAAAACAACTCCCCCATGTATTGGGATACATCCTGATAGCGCTACTACAGCTTAGCCATGTAAAGGCTCAAAGCGGTGATCAGATTCTGGATGGCATCGGTGAAACGGATATGATTGCACGCTACATTTTTCGTGGCGATTTAAGAGACTGGTCCAGGAATAACCTTCATGCTCGCTACCTCGGCGAGAAAGCACCCGATTTTAAAGATCAAAAGGGTGGCAAAGTATTATCCTTGCCAGGTACCGGGAAAAACTACCTGCAGTTATCTAATGAGGCCTTAAATGACCTCGAATCCCTCAGTATCTCCACTTGGATTTTTATTCCGGCGCAGGCGGTACCTGCTTATCTGTTCGACTTTTCATTTGATGCACAACATCGAATATATGGGCAGATCAAAGGTGCCGGAGCACAACCGCCTTTCGAAGTCACCATTCAAAATCAAAGCGCAAAGCAACGTACGGAAGTCAAATCCTTGCCTACTAATGAATGGATACATGTGGCGTGCATTGTTGATCTCCCCTCCAAGACATTATCGGTTTACCTCAATGGTATAAAAGCGAGTGAAACAGCGCCCGTTAATTTAGATTTTAGCAACTTATCACAAAGCAACAACGCTTCGACCCGCAAACTGACGATTGGACAATCCAATGATGCTGGTGATGCCTATCCAATCGCCTCCTTATTGAAAGATTTTCGCATCTACCGCGTGGCGTTGACACCTAATCAAGTGCAGACAATTTATGGTAATGCGAAAAACGGAGACCAATCTGCTAGCAGCACGGTAAACCAAGGCGCTAAGGCCGAAGACGATTTACCTGTCTTCCCGATGACGCAAGCGCAATTGTACAATGCCTATTTGGAGCGGGTAGCTGATGTGGAAGTTAAAACTACCATTGGTGATGCCCCTCGCCTTCCTAGTCATGTGGTGGGTACGTATCGCGATGGTATGCAAGGACCAAAAGTACGCGTAATATGGCCTGCCGATTCGGACAATGCAGCAGTACAAACCGCCGGAACATATACGGTGGTGGGCCGTGTACCGGGAACCGATTTACAACCAAAAGCACACATTACGGTAAAGGGCGGTAAAAAAGCTGCGGCTCCTCGCCGTAGTTTATCGGCATTTGCCCTAAATGAAGTAACACTCAATAATGGCTCTCCAACCGAGAAAAGCCCGTTCGTAGCCAACCGCGACAAATTTGTCTTGACCTTAGCGGAAACTAATCCAGATGATTTTCTATACATGTTTCGCAATGCGTACGGTGTGGAGCAACCAGTTGGGGCAAAACCTTTAGGGGTCTGGGATAGCCAGGATACCAAGCTACGTGGCCACGCAACAGGACACTATTTAACAGCCATTGCGCAGGCATATGCCAGTACTGGATATGATCCAGCACTGCAAGCCAATTTTAAACAAAAGATCAACCGAATGGTCGAAACACTGCACTCGCTTGCCCGTTTATCTGGTAAGCCACAAAAGGCAGGCGCTACTTCGATAGCCGACCCACGCGCAGTACCTACCGGTGCTCAAAAGGATGAATATAACTCTGACCTAAGCGTGGAAGGCATTCGTACTGATTATTGGAATTGGGGCGAGGGCTATATTAGTGCCTATCCGCCAGATCAGTTCATCATGCTAGAGCAAGGAGCCAAATACGGTGGCCAGCAAAATCAGGTTTGGGCACCCTATTATACACTGCATAAAATTCTGGCCGGACTATTGGATATCTATACGCAAACCGGTGATAAAAAAGCCTTAGAAGTGGCTACGGGGATGGCCGACTGGGTAACATCGCGTTTAAGTGCTCTTCCGCCGGAAACCTTACGCGCAATTTGGAACACATATATCGCAGGAGAATTCGGAGGAATGAACGAAACCATGGCGCACCTGTATCAATTGACTGGTGACAGCAAATATTGGAAAACAGCACAGCTATTTGATAACGTAGACATGTTTTTTGGCAATGCAGCAAGAACACATGGCTTAGCAAAAAATGTGGATACGTTCAGAGGCCTACATGCTAATCAGCATATCCCCCAAATTGTGGGTAGTATAGAAATGTATGGTGTCTCGGACGAACTGGATTACTTTAAAATCGCCGATAATTTCTGGTATAAAGCGGTAAATGATTATATGTACAGCATCGGTGGCGTGGCAGGTGCCCGTAACCCGGTTAATGCAGAATGTTTCATTAGTGAACCTGGCACGCTGTACCAAAATGGATTCTCCGCAGGCGGACAAAATGAAACCTGTGCCACCTATAACATGCTAAAGCTCACCAGCAGTCTCTTTATGTTCGAGCAGCGACCTGAGCTGATGGACTATTATGAGCGTGGCTTGTACAATCATATACTGGCATCTGTGGCTGAAGATAGCCCAGCCAACACCTATCATGTGCCGATCAGACCGGCTTCGGTGAAGCAATTTGGTAATCCACATATGAATGGTTTTACCTGTTGTAATGGTACCGCTATCGAAAGCAGCACAAAATTACAGCATGCTATTTATTTCAAAAGCAACGACAATAAAGACTTGTATGTGAACCTATTTATACCCTCTACCTTAAGTTGGACAGAGAGAAATATACGCATTGAGCAATCCACGCAGTTTCCGCAAACGGATCAAACGACGTTGACGGTACATGGGAAGGGAAAATTTGCATTGCATCTTCGCGTACCATCTTGGGCAACAAAAGGCGTACAAGTCAAGATAAACGGGCGTACGCAAGATATCAAGGCTGAGGCAGGGTCTTATGTAAAATTGGCACGTAACTGGAAGGACGGTGATGTGATCGAGTGGCAGTTGCCTTTTCAATTCCGTCTGGAGCCTGTGATGGATCAGCAGAATATTGTCAGTTTATTCTACGGACCGATATTACTCGCTGCGCAAGAGCCTGAAGCCCGTAAAGACTGGCGTCCAGTGACATTAAATGCACAGGATATTAGCCAATCTATACAGGGAGATCCAAGTCAATTGACATTTCAGATCGATGGCGTAGATTTCAAACCATTTTACGAAAGTTATGGCCGTCATTCGGTTTATTTGGATGTGACGTTGAAATAGAGATTTTCTTTATTGATGATACATCAACGGATTTTATACTTAGGTATGAAATCCGTTTTTTTTTCTGGTAAATGTCCAACAATAATTTCTAGAAAAAACAGCACTATATATGCTTCGGCTTTTTCCCAAGCATTGATAACCTTTTTTTAACAGGTCTTTTTATGACATTTTTCAGATTTAGGTAGGTCTCAACATTTAAACCTGTATAAGGATTGGTAAGAACTAATCTTTCCTTAAACTCTTTCGGTAAATCATTAAGGGATTTATCATCATCGATAATAACAACATCTTTGATCTCCATATCATGACGGTCTATCCAATCCAATATCTCCGTCTTTCTAGTTAACCGATGATTAGTTAAAAAATTATCATTATCAATTATTGAAAGAAAATTTAAATCAAGACCTCGACTTTCAAAAATAGCTTTCCATTGTTCTATATCATATTTAAATCTATGTGATGTAGATAGAACAACTTTGTCTTTTGTTTTGTAGATAATAGAATTTAAAATTTCGACAGCGATGGCGTTAAATCGATAAAAACCATCAGCCTCCAATTCCACCCTCTTGTGTGGGTTAGCGTGCACCATTACACCATCTATATCTAAGAAAAATATCATGTTTATTATTCCCTTCTTTTGTGCCCTTCTAAAAAATCATCCTTTATGAATCTTCTTGTGTGATAATGGTGAATATCCCAATCTGTGTCAAAATCAATCTCTATTTCATTAAAACTTTTGACGATATCAGAATGGGAACTAGTTCCCTCTATACGCTCGATTTCTACACCTGCCAGTAAATAAGCAATGTATCTGTGATTACCTTCGACCACCATTCTCTTATTCGCACAAATTTTTATACCACCAAAATCGTACCCTAATTTAGTACGCCTATATATCCTTCTGATTTTAGCAAAACACAATCTTTTTTGTGCAGTGTAAAATTCTACGGTAGTCGAATTTAAAAAACTCTTTAATCTATCACTCGTAAGTTCTTCAAAATTACTGTATAGCAAAACTATATTTATTAATTTTTAATTAAATAAAATTAATAAAAAATTATAATTAATTAAATCAAGGTATTAACTACGTCCAGAAGAGACTTAGCATTTAAGTTATATTTATACCGTAGCATCGCATCAGCGTCGGGCAGTAAACTAACACCAGTATTTTGTAGATAATCTTAAATTCTACAATTCAAACCCCTCTCTTTTCGAATTCGAGGCACAAGGCTGAAGCAATCTCATCACTATGTGTACCAATTAAAAAGAGACTGTCCTTAACGGACAGCCTCTTCAAACTAATGTAACACACACTTTTTATTAGTACCCTGGGTTTTGTCTTAAGTTAGGATTCTTAGTTATTTCCGCATTGGGAATTGGGAAGAGCGCCCTGCTTTGCGCATTAGCATGCGGACGATGATTAAACCAAGACTTCGTTTGAAACACACCAAATCGGATGATGTCCTGTCTTCTGCGAGCCTCCGCTGCAAATTCCCAGCCTAGCTCATCTAAAAAGCGGCCAAAAACAATATCAGCACCGCCATTAGTGGCATTTACCGTGCCGTCGATAGCTTGCACTCCGTAGTTGTAGTTACTTCCTTGTCTTAATTGTGTACCGGTGACGATGGCTTTTTCCGGATTATCGGTAAATGCTCTGGTACGCACCTGCGTCACCAGTACCGCCGCCTCATCTGCCCTTCCCAAACGCAATAATGCTTCCGCTTTCATCATGAGCACATCGGCATAGCGTAACATCGGATAATCGTTGTCTAGGTTGTTTGTCGCGCCCTGCTTTACCCGGTATTTCCCAATCCGATAGCCAGTATTTGCAGGTGCCACGACGCCATCGCCACCGATTCCAGGTACATTCTTCGTGTAGTTGATCACCACGGCACCCGTGGCTGCATTGAGTTGCGGCCCTTGTATCCAGGTGTCGTACAATCGTCGATCATCCGCATCGTAGCTATCGATAAACTGAGGTACCGCACAATTACCGCCCCACGGTCCTGCTGCCATACCGTATACCAGGCGACTCAACGGATCCAAGGTTTTCATGTGAATCTGATTACCATGTCCGTATACTTCATCATAGGGTACCGAAAAGATGATCTCTGGGGAGTTTTGATTAGTATGAGAAAAAACGGCACTGTATGAATCATCCAATCGGTATTGATTGCTTTCAATAATTGCATCCGTTTCTATAAGCACTTTGTCCCACTGTGCCGTACCAGTATACACCTGCGCAT
Source organism: Sphingobacterium sp. lm-10 (assembly GCF_023554555.1). Lineage (NCBI taxonomy): Bacteria > Pseudomonadati > Bacteroidota > Sphingobacteriia > Sphingobacteriales > Sphingobacteriaceae > Sphingobacterium > Sphingobacterium sp. lm-10. The sequence goes on along the minus strand of NZ_JAMJWC010000001.1, from coordinate 556,809 downwards.
TTAAGTAAATCTTTGCCAATAGCGCTTTTGCCGCCCAGTGATTGACCCTTCCATACATGGTACGTACATCTTTGGATAGGTTTGGCAATGCTTCTGTCAACTCTTTCACCACAAAATCATACAGCTCTTGGCGTGTGCGTTGTTCTGGCAGACTGTCGTCCCGATAATCTGTTACGATAGGTACATTGCCATGATTGTCCAGCAATAAGTAGTAGGCCATTGCACGGGTTGCGCGCAATTCGGATAGCGCCGCTGGCCCTATGGTTTCGGGTAAGGGCAGCGTACCTTCCTCTATCTGCATAATCACCATGTTGACTTTAGATACCGTAGCAAAAGCCTGGTTCCAGGTATTGTACGGTTGCCATTGTTCTGTATTCCAAGTATGCTGGTGCATACGACGATACGTTCCCGCATCGTCCCAACCGTTGGGCCGTACCGGTGTGATAATATGATCTGCACTTTCCTCTTGCAGGTCGAAATAGCCTTGCCATCCGAACATCAGTGCCCGAAAAGAGGCATAGGTAGGCGCTAATATAAAAGGAAGGTCGCGTTCCGTCGGATTAACCGTGTTCCCCAGTACTTCAGAATACACCTGTTCATGCAGATCGGTACAGGAGGGCGTGACGCTGAATGCCGTCAGTATCAATCCCCAAAGTGCTATAGATGAACTTTTAAACTTCTCCATAATAGTTATATTTATTTTTGAGCGTTTCCGCTTCGTGTTATCATTAAATCTGTAGTCGGCTCGGTTCGTTAAAATCTGACATTTAAGCCTGCGGTATACGTACGGGTCGTCGGATAGCGATCGCGATGCTCAATACCGGGCGCAAACTGGAACTCCCCTTCGTAGCTCGTCGCTTCTGGATCCAACCCCTTGTAGCCGGTAATTGTAATCAAGTTCAATCCGGATACGTATATCCGTAGCGATTTAATTCCTTTGATAAATTGCTTGTCAAAGGTATAGCCGATCGTAGCATTATCTAACTTGATAAAGTCTCCATTCTCAATGTAATGAGATACATACACCAAATCATTATTCAAGGTTTGTCCGTAAACCGGATCGTATGCAGATCGAAGCGCATTGTACGTCTTATTAACTGGGTTTTCATAATACATTCTCGGCATATTCAAGATTTGATGGCCGAAAGATCCGCGCCAATTTAAAGTGACATCCAGATTTCCGTACTGAATGGAATTATTCCACCCCAAATTGAAGTCTGGAATACCATTTCCATAATATTGTCTGTCTTCAATCGTGGCACTCTGGATTGGGATGATCTCCCCACCACGATTCTCCACCAGCCATTTACCTTCCTCGTCTACTCCCACCGTTTTAAACACATAGAAATCACCAATACTTCTACCTACCTGTACACGATGCGTAAATGTCTGTATAGGTTCGCCAGTGTAACCGGTATCAAAAAATTCCTGTGTTACGCCAAATCGATCATTGGACAGATTAAGCAATTTGTTGTGGTTCGTAGAAAATACCACACTGGTTCTCCATTTAAACCGTTCCTTGTTTACGGCATCTACATTAACCAACGCCTCGAATCCGCTATTACTCATTTCGCCTGCATTTAGGAACATCGTCGATGTGAGGTATGGCGGCACCGGTACTTCAAACATGTACAATAAGTCCTTTACTCGACGGGAATAATAGTCTAAAGCACCGGAGACACGGTTGTTGAATAAGCTAAAATCTGCTCCGACGTTGAATTCTGTCTTGCGCTCCCAGCGTAAATCGGGATTGAAGTTACGCGCTGGAATAAACCCGGGTACCCAAGCACCATTGATATAGGCACCTTGCGTTAAGGTATAATTATAACTGATCTGCGAGTTATAAGGAGAAGCGGCAATGGTACCTGTTACTCCATATCCTGCGCGCCATTTCCATTGGTTGATGATTTTTTGATCCGCCATAAAATCCTCTTTCGCCATATCCCAACCTAATTGGATCGCCGGAAAGTTACCCCATTTATTGTTATCGCCAAAGGTACTGGAACCCTCCCGGCGAATACTGGCCATTGCAAGATACTTCTCTTTGTAACTGTAATTCAAACGAGCAAAGTAGCCGATCAAGGTCGTTTCCTGCTTGTAGCTTCCCATAGTGGCCAGTCCGTTCTGCAAAGCACGCCCGGCCTCCAGGCGATTGTAGCTATATTGATCGGTCGGGAAGTTAAAATTATAGGCATTGAAATTTTCGAAGATATTGCGTTGCCAGCTATACCCTGCCAACCCGATAATACGATGATCCCCGATCTGTGTATTGTAGTTGGCAGTTAATTCCATCAAGTTTTCTACTCCTGCCTGTGTCCAGCGTGATGCCGTTCCATTCAAATTATTCTTGGTGGTATTCACATGGTCGAAGGTGGTCGACGTACCCGTAAGGTCATTGTCCTGTACGCGCGAGAACAACCCTTTAAAACTTAATGCAGTAGTGGGCCGATAATCCAGGGAACCATTAAGTCGGGTTTCCCGAAATAGGCGGTCGTTGGTCGTTTCATGGATCATTCCTAATGGATTATCATACATGTACGCATTGCTTTCCTGCCACTTACCCTGATCGTTGAAGACCCGGTCCGTTGGGTTACGAATCATTGCTTGTCGCCACATATAGTCTGAACTTCCACCCTGATTCGCTGTAATGGTATTGCTAATGACCTGTATACGGCTGCGCAATTTTCCGTCGAACATATCATGATTTAAATCTGTACGGATGTTTAAACGCTCCTGCCCGCTTCGCAGCAGTACGCCCCCCCAGTCTCTGTAGTTCACCGAACCAGTAAAATTCGTTCTGGAATTTCCTCCAAATAAGGTGAGGTTATGGTTGTGACTGAATGGATTTTGAGTTACCTCATCGATCCAGTTGGTGTTATGCCCAAGATCTTCATAATTTTTGCCTTCCGCAATTAAACGACGATAATCATCTGCCGTTAGCAGATCCGGAACACGGAAAAGCGTTTGCAAACTCGCATAGTTATTATAATCAACACTAGTTCGCCCGTCGGTCGATCGGTTTTGCTTGGTGGTGATAAAGATTACCCCTCCTGTCGCCCGCGTTCCATAGATAGCGGCCGCCGAACCATCTTTCATCACGTCTACCGATTCAATATCCTCTGGCGCCACCGAATTAAACTCTCCTGGTACACCATCAATAATCACTAATGGATTTACGGCACCCTGGATAGAATTCAACCCCCGCAAATTGATCTGCGTAGTACCATTGGGATTACCACTTGGCGTCGTGATCCGCAAACCGGCAACTTTGCCCTGGATCAACTGCCCAGCATCAATCACCGCACCTTGATTAAAGCTTTCGGATTTGACACTGGCGACAGAACCCGTGGTTTCGCCTTTACGTTGCGTACCATAACCTACCACGATCACCTGCTCTAACTCTTCCGAGGAAGTTTGTAGGCGAACAGTAATCGTCGTCTGGTCTGTTAATGTTTGTGCAAACTCTAAGTGTCCTACAGAGTTTACGGTCAGTCTGGCTCCAGAAGTGTAGCGCAGTGAGAACTGGCCATCTGAATTGCTGGAAAATTTTTCGGGTGAATTGCTTAATGAAATTGTTGCGCCTTGAACTGGATTTCCAGCTTCATCAACGACCTGCCCCGAGAGCGATTTCTGCTCCTGGCCGTGCAACAATCCTATATTAAGCAATAGTAAAAAAAGTACATAATGGAATCTATTCATAATTCACGTATTTTAATGGTAATTGCTGCCGGGCAAGTTAGTAGGTATATTTAGGATGCTTCACGCTGATATTACCCTATGTTATTCGGATTTTAACGTGCAGATAATGATCCCTCGAATAAAGCGATCTATTATCGCAACACCTACATATTAAGCTACTTAGCGTCAATAAAAATCTCCACAATGCGAACATTATTAATTTTAAGTAGTAGAAATGATCCGAACATCAGTCGGCATAAATAGCCGGTATATAGTTCCCATTGCAAAAGCATCTATAAGAAAAGTACCTCTGTCAAAAAAATAATATGTTTTTAATTGTCATATTGACAATATTTTATAATATTTGAGGAAATCGAATTATGATGCTTACAAAATATGTTATTGGAGTCGACTTTGGTACCGACTCAGTCCGCGCTGTATTAGCCGATACAGCAGACGGAAAAGAGGTAGCCACTTCTGTATTTGAATACCCACGTTGGAAACAAGGTCTGTACTGCGATCCAAAAAAAAGTCAGTTTAGACAACATCCTCTAGACTATATAGAGGGGCTGGATTATGTAATTAGCCGATGTGTACAACAAAGTGGTCCGGATATCGCCCGACAGGTCGTGGGAATTTCTGTCGACACGACGGGTTCTACACCAGTCGCGGTAGATAGCACCGGAACGCCCCTTGCCTTGCTACCCGAGTTTGCAGACAATCCAAATGCTATGTTTGTATTATGGAAAGATCACACCGCCATTCAGGAAGCTGCGGCTATCAATGAACACGCTAAACAATTTGACATAGATTACTTGCAATACGTTGGCGGAATTTATTCATCAGAATGGTTCTGGTCAAAATTGCTCCGAATATTCCGCCAGGACAGCCAAGTACGTGCTGCCATGCAATCGTGGGTCGAACACTGTGACTGGATACCATTCTTGCTATGCGGTGGTGATCAAGTCACCCATATTAAAAGAGGTGTATGCTCGGCCGGACATAAGTCATTATGGGCAGCGGAATTTGGGGGATTCCCACCCAATGAATTCTTCGCGTCATTAGACCCCTTATTGGATGGCTTCATTCAAAAATTACCAAAGGAAACCTATACGGCAGATCAGGCTGTCGGAAAACTAAGCGCGGCTTGGGCTGAAAAGCTGGGGTTATCCACAGATGTATTCGTAGGCATTGGCGCCTTTGATTGCCATATGGGTGCCGTGGGCGGTCAAATTGAGCCGTACTATTTAAGCAAAATTATCGGCACGTCTACCTGCGACATTTTGGTCGCACCGCAACAGGAAATGGCCGGAAAATTAGTGCAAGGTATCTGTGGTCAGGTCGATGGCTCTGTAATCCCAGGAATGATCGGATTGGAAGCTGGTCAGTCTGCTTTTGGTGATGTATACGCCTGGTTCAAAAAATTGCTTTTATGGCCACTCAAGAACATAGGCGTAGATCATGATTTATTAAGCGCGGAGCAGGTTGAACAATTAGAAAATAAGGTACTAGTTGTATTAAGTCAGCAAGCTGCTGAGATAATTCCTACAGCCGAAGATGAGCTGGCGCTGGATTGGTGGAATGGCAGAAGAACGCCTGATGCCAACCAAGCTTTACAGGGCGCATTTGCCCACCTGGATCTTGCCTCTGATGCGCCACATATTTTCAGGGCATTAGTAGAAGCGACGGCCTTCGGAGCTAAGCGGATCGTAGATCGATTCGTGGAACAAGGTATTCCTGTCAAGGGTATCATTGCTTTGGGTGGTATCCCCCATAAGTCTCCCTTTGTGATGCAGATGATGGCAGATGTGATTGGCATGCCGATCCGCGTACATAAGTCGGAACAAACCTGTGCCATCGGAGCCGCGATGTTTGCCGCGACAGTAGCCGGAGTATTTCCGTGTGTTGAAGATGCTATGCATCAAATGGGACAAGGATTTGACCAGGAATATAGGCCAGATACCACGCGTGCCGAGGTATATGCCAATCGCTATACGCAATACATTGCACTAGGTAATTTCACGGAGCAACGACTCATCAAAAACTAAGAACTATGAGTACAACATACAACCGTATAAAAGCCGAAGCTTATGCCGCCAATATGCGATTGCCAGAGCTAGGTTTAGTGCTTTTCACGTTTGGAAATGCCAGCGTAGCAGATCACGAGCAAGGCGTTTTTGCGATTAAGCCCAGTGGAGTAGATTATCCGCAATTGCGGCCGGAAGATATGGTGATTGTAAATTTTGATGGAGAGGTCGTATCGGGAGATTTAAGACCTTCGTCCGACACCAAAACTCACGCTGTGCTTTACAAACATTGGCCTAAGATTGGTGGAATCGTGCATACACATTCTCAATATGCGACCGCCTGGGCACAAAGTCAGCGCGACATTCCACTTTACGGCACGACCCATGCGGATCATCTAACGACCGACATTCCCTGCGCTCCTCCCATGGAAGATGATATGATAGCTGGTAATTATGAATATGAAACCGGATTTCAAATTTTAAACCACTTTGAACGTTTGGGACTAGATTACGAAGAGGTAGAAATGACTCTAGTGGCCAACCATGCGCCTTTTACCTGGGGAAAAACGGGTGATAAAGCCGTATACAATAGCGCTGTGTTGGAATATGTTGCCAAGATGGCTTTATTCACCGAACAAATACAACCGAACGCACCTCGAATGAAAGAGGCACTCATCAAAAAACATTTCGAACGTAAACATGGGCCAGATTCGTACTATGGACAGTAGGGAGATGTGAGATGTTAGTAGTGAGATGTGAGATATTAGTACTAAGTATTTAGATATTAGTATTGAGTAGTTAGATATGAGTAGTAAGATGTGGGATGTGGGATGTGGGATGTTAGATATAAAATAACCTTATAAATATAAATACGCTATATGATTAACTTAAATGAATTGGAGGTATGGTTTGTGACCGGCAGCCAAAGCCTCTACGGAGAAGAAACCTTGAAGCTAGCCGCTACTCATGCCGAAGAAATCGCGAAATACCTGGATCAAAGCGCGGAGATTCCAGTACGTGTGGTATTCAAACCCATCGTAAAGTCATCGGAAGAAATCTATGAAACCATTGCCGCGGCGAATTACGCCAACAATTGTGTCGGGATTATTGCCTGGATGCACACCTTTTCGCCTGCGAAAATGTGGATCCGCGGTTTAAAGATTTTAAACAAACCTTTATTACATCTGCATACGCAATACAACCGCGATATTCCGTGGTCTACGATCGACATGGACTTTATGAACCTCAACCAAAGTGCTCATGGCGATCGCGAGTTTGGTCATATTGTCTCTAAATTAGGCATTGCTCGCAAGGTGGTGACCGGATACTGGAAAGACGAAGAAGTGGTTCAACAGATCAATGTGTGGTCGCGTGCAGCGTCTGCATGGAATGACTGGCAAGGCGCTAAATTTGCTCGTTTTGGCGATAATATGCGTTTTGTCGCCGTAACAGATGGCGACAAAGTCTCGGCAGAGGCACAATTTGGCTTTTCGGTGAATACCTACGCAGTAGGAGATTTGGTTGCAAAAATAAATGCTGTAAATGATGTGCAAGTAGACGAACTCCTCACGGAATATGAAAACGCCTATCACATGGAAGATGATGTGCAAAAAGGCGGTGCGAACTACGACAACGTACGCGATGCGGCACAAATCGAGATCGGACTAAAAGCCTTTCTGGAGGAAGGTGAATTCAAAGGCTTCTCCAATACTTTTGAGGATTTGCACGGAATGAAACAGCTTCCAGGCATTGCCACGCAACGTTTGATGCAGGCTGGTTTCGGCTACGCCGGAGAAGGCGATTGGAAAACCGCTGCATTGGTTCGTGCGGCAAAGGTGATGTCTGCCGGTATGGAAGGCGGAAGTGCATTTATGGAAGATTACACCTATCATCTGGATCCGAACAACAGCATGGTACTAGGTGCCCATATGTTGGAGGTAGATCCAGTACTATCGGCAGATAAGCCGAGCTTAGAGGTACATCCCCTAGGTATTGGCGGTAAAGACGATCCTGCCCGACTGGTTTTTAATGCTAAAGGCGGCGACGCATTAAACGCAAGCCTAGTGGATATGGGCGATCGCTTTCGCTTGGTCGTAAACACGGTCGAAGCAAAAGAATTTGAAAACGACCTACCGAAATTACCGGTAGCACGCGTACTGTGGGAACCAAAACCCGACATGAAAACGGGTTGTTCTGCCTGGATCTATGCAGGTGGCGCCCATCATACGGTCTATAGCCAAAATCTAACACCAGAATACTTCCATGATTTTGCAAAGATAGCCAATATTGAGTGTGTCATCATTGATGAGGACACTAACCTCAGAGCATTTGAAAAAGAATTGCTTTGGGGAGAACTAGCCTACAAAATGAAGCCGTAGAAATTGGTCTATTTATTTGTGGACGTCTGATTTTCTAGGCAAATTTGTCATGTAATTACAAATAGGATATGAGTGCATATAATGAACATTCTCGCCTACTATTGGCAGTAGATTGTATTATTTTCGGTTTTGATGGCAGATCCCTCAAACTATTGATTATAGAACGTGGGATGCTGCCGGAGAAAGGAAAGTGGAGTCTAATGGGCGGTTTTGTGCAAGAGCATGAAAATCCTGACGATGCTGCATCCCGGATTTTGACCTACTTAACTGGCTTGAAAGACATTTACATGGAGCAGTTTCAGGTATTCGGCGAGCCGAAGCGAGATCCTATTGCACGTACGGTTAGTATTGCCTATTACGCACTTATCGACATCGGAAAATACGAAAATCAGTTAAGCAAAGACTATAAAGCGGAGTGGGTATCCTTAAATCGCCTACCCGATTTGATCTTCGATCACGATACCATGGTCAAAGCCGCCAAAGAGCATTTGCGTTATAAGGCGGCTTTGCATCCAATTCTGTTTGAGTTGCTGCCAGAGCGATTCACCATCCCTCAAATCGCATCGCTCTTTGAGCAGGTGTATAATGTGGAATTGGACAGACCCAATTTTATGCGTAAACTACGATCCACAGGATTACTCTTGAAACAATCCGACAAGGATAAAGATGGCTCCAAACGCGGTGCACATTATTACGTATTGAATCGTGATATGTATAAGGAAAAGGTTTCCTCCTTTCTACATTTCGTGACGCAGCTGTAGTTTTTATTTAAGTCTATATATAGTTTAGAGGGGTGATATAGTTGAAAGCGTTGATAAAATTAATAACAGACAAAGCCGATCCAGAAGGATCGGCTTTGCTTTGTTTTTTAAAAATAGACTTACACTACCGTGTAACCACCATCAGCGATGTAATATGCGCCTGTCACAAAAGAAGCATCGTCTGAGCTTAAGAACAGCACTAGCTTAGCGATTTCGTCCGCACTTCCCAGTCTGTTCATGGGTGCCTTAGCAGCAATCGCATCTCGCATTTCGGGTGTCAAATTATTTTCCAATAAGGGTGTCAATATATAACCTGGACCTACGGCATTACATCGAATATTTTGTGTCGCATACTCAGCTGCAATATTTTTTGTCAGGCCAACTACCGCATGTTTTGTAGCGGTATAGGCGCTACTCATCGGTGCAGCTACCGTGCCGTGGACAGATGCCATATTGATAATATTTCCACCTCCATTTTTAACCATTTGTTCTAATTGATAGCGACATCCGTAGAATACGCCATTCAAATTCACATTAATGACTTTGTTCCATGCTTCAATATCGTACTCTCCTGCGAGTGCTGCCGGCCCGCCAATACCTGCATTGTTACAGGCAATATCCAATCTGCCGTAATGCTCGACGGTAGTCGCCACGAGATTTTTATTATCCTCGGCGCTCGATGAATCTGATTTTACGAAAATAGCATCTCCACCAGCCAACTTAATCTTATCGACCACAGAATTACCATTTTCTTCATTAATATCTGAAACAACGACCTTTGCTCCGCTAGCAGCGAAGAGTTCTGCTATGGCTTGGCCAATACCCGAGCCACCACCAGTCACAATAGCTACTTTATTATCTAATTTAGACATCATACTACGTTTTAATTTACCACTTAAATTTAAGGTATTTCCAATGATTCACCCAACTAATAATCTTATTATGACAGGAAACAAATAATGGCAATAAAGAAGTGCAAGGTGCCTAAATATTGCTACATGGGTATGAAATTGTTAATTAACAAGGAAAAGGGAAAAGGTTTAAACCAAGCCGAGAAAACAAACATCGCTTACACTTTTCATCTCAAATTTTGCCTAGTATAACAACTCTCCCATTCCAAAAAGTTCCAATCCTTTTCGATATTGAACTTCCACAGCCTGATTGGCGGCTTCAATCAGTGCTCCGGTAATCGGATCTACCACCGTTCTTAATGGTATTTTTCCTCTTTCAGAACCGATCAATTTGACCACCGCGTCCGCGACATCTTGCGGATTGGGTTGATTCGTTTCGATCAATCCGCCAAGCGTAGCCATCATCTTTGCCGGAATCTCTGCAATAGCGCTATAACCTTCGTAGACAGAAACATCCGAAGCTGGATTGTTTTTCTGTGCCATCTCCGTCGGGAAGGCACCTGGCTGCAAGATGGCAACATCTACACCTAAAGGTCTCACTTCGTAATGCAAGCCCTCACTTATCCCTTCTAAAGCAAACTTAGATGCGCTGTACATCGTAGCGAATGGAAAGGAAACCCGGCCAAATCCGCTGGTAACATTGATAATTAAACCCGCCGATTGCTTGCGCATAGTAGGCAATACCTGCTTGATCAGTCTCCACGGTGCGAAAACGTTGATATCAAACAATGTTTGTAGATCAGCAGTTGTAAAACTTTCCGTCAAACCATTCATCGAAAAACCGGCATTATTGACCAATACATCAATGGTTGTTTCTTTGGATAAGATGGTATTAATGGCTTCCTTCACACTCTCCTCATTCGTGAGTGTGACATCTAATACCGTTACGTTTTCTAGTTGAGATAAGGTATTCGCTTTGTCTGCATTCTTACCTTTTGTATCCCGCATGGTTGCATAGACTTGATGGCCTAAAGCTGCGACACTATGCGCGGTAAGCCAGCCAAAACCACTATTTGTTCCTGTTATTATTACTACTTTCTTTCTCATCTTTTTAATGTTTTAAATGAATGAAACAAATATGAGTAAGACACAGAAAATAGCATTTACCATATGGTAAAAAGTAAATTTATCGCATGTTTTTTCGAATTCGACTTAGGGATTGCTGCGTAATCCCCAGATAGGACGCCACATAGGATAAAGGTATGCGATTAAGTAGCGCAGGAAAAGCAGCCATAAAAGATAAATAACGTGTAGTAGCATCATCCGACACTAAAGGACTTCTACGCTCCATCGCTGTCGTCAAACATTTTTTGACAATGTTGGCTTGAATCAGTGGAAAACCAATAATGGTATTAGATATTTCATCCCAGTCTTTTTTGGTGAACGTGATCACTGTACAGTTTGTAACCGCCTGAATGTATTCGGAAGCGGCAATCTGACTCTCAAATTTCTGGTTATCTACCACAAAGTTGCCCTCATCGATAAAGTAATTGGTAATCTCCTCCCCCTTGTTGTTATAATAGCAAAAGCGAAAAACACCTTCCAGTACGAAGCCCAAATACTTTGGTATTTTGCCCCCTTCGGAGAAATACGCCTCTTTTTTAAACTCAAGGACTTTGGCTTTACTCAAAATAAAATCAATCTGCTGCTTGTTTAGCTGGCCAAATTGTAGAATAAAATCGATTAATGTATTCATGGCGAAATATATCTCTTCCTATCCACATGACAGTTACCAAATGGTAAATAGATAGGCCGCAAATTATCTGCCTGCCATGTTTAAACCCTAGCTCTATAATAGATGTAATCTCTAATTACAGCTATTACAGAGCTAGGGCCTGTTTAGGCTACTTTGATTTTGCGGGACGCACTTCTATTTTACTTGGCAGTACGTTGGGATTCATCTGTAATAAGTCTACGACCATTTCTCCCAAGTCTGAAGGCTGAATTTTCCAACCATCCGCTTCACTAGGCTCATGCTCGGCGAAATGAGAGGTAACGGAGCCTGGCATAATCGTGGTGCATTTAATATCGTGATTACGCAAATCCAACATAGCCGCTTGTGTAAAACCGACGACACCGAATTTCGAGGCATTGTACCCCGCACCGTTGGCAAAGAAATTGGTACCCGCCAGAGATGCTATGGATATATAATATCCCTTGTGTTGCTTCAGCTGGTCAACGCTCGCTTTTAAGGTGTGAAATACGCCCGTAAGATTGGTATCAATCATCGTATTCCAGTCTTCAAGAGAGATTTCATCCACCGGTGCAAATTTTCCAACGCCAGCATTGGCAATCACCACGTCTAACTTCCCAAAGGCAGCCACAATTTCCTTAACTGCTTTAACTTCATCCTCAAAGTTGGTCACATTAGATTGTAAGGCCAACACATGCTCACTTCCTAATGCTACCTTGGCTTTCTCTACATCTTCCAATTTTCTACCGGAAATCGCTACTTTCACGCCGCTTTCTACCAGCGATTTTGCAATTCCGAAGCCAATGCCTCTGGTTCCACCAGTGATATAAGCTACTTTATTTTCTATGTTCTGCATATGTATAGTGTGTTTAAATAATATACTCCTATAAAATTACGGTATTCCCTATACACTATTTTCACAGTAGGGTAAGATTTACCGTATGCTTGCGCATCTTATCGTATACAACTTCTACGAGGGTCCATCATTATCTATGTCTTATCGTTTGAACATTGCACAGGAAGAGAGGGAATTCGGAATATACCTTAAAATCTCCTATCTTGTCTGGGTACTAATAAGCTATCCCACTTATACACACCTCAAAGTGTATCTGAAAATGTGATATCTTTTTAATTTTGCAACAAATTAAAAGGAAGCAAGGAATGGGATAGCTAATCAATCGATCGAGAAAATGAAACTATTCGCCACGACCATGTATACCGGCACTACGGTGTTAAAGAATCAGCTCATTAACACACAGGACGGAAAAATTGTGAGCATAACCAGCGGTGAAGCTGACGCGGATTGTCATAGTGTGGATTGTATTGCACCCGGGTTCGTGGATATTCACATCAATGGAGGCCGCCAATTTCATTTTACGCAAAAACCAGATTTGGAGACAATCGAGGATATTTCAACTTCTTCTGCCCTATTAGGCACCGCTTATACGCTGCCCACGCTCATTACATCTCCGTTGGAGAATATGATGAAGGGGGTTGAGGCCATTAAAAACTACTCTCAATCCTCCGTATTAGGCATGCATGTAGAGGGCCCATATATCAGTCCAGAGAAAAGAGGGGCACATTTGCTGCGCTATATCAGAAAACCGTCGGATGCGGATATCGAACAAATTGTCCTATGCAGCGATGCCATCCGATTGCTGACTATTGCACCGGAATTGTTCAGCAAATCGCAGCTCAGAACATTGATAGAGAGCGGAATACCTATCGCTGCGGGGCATTCAAATGCGAATTACCTAGTAGCGAAGCAGGCTTTTGATCAAGGGATTAAACTGGTAACACATCTATACAATGCAATGTCTCCCTTTACCCATCGGGAGCCAGGCCTTGTTGGCGCTGTTCTGGACAGTCCACACGTCTATGCGCCAATTATATTGGATGGATTGCACTGTGACTATGCGGCGGCAAGAATAGCATGGGCCACTAAAGGCGACAAACTATTTTTGATATCTGATGCCTTATTTGTGGATAGAAAGGTCAAATCATTTCAATGGAATGGTTTCGATTCAGCATTGAAAAATAATGCTTATTACAACTCAGAAGGAAATTTAAGTGGAGCAGCTATCTCCTTGGGAGATGCCGTGCGCAATGCGGTGGCATATGTCGGCATCCCTGTACAGGATGCAATAGAAATGGCTAGTATACGACCGGCAATAGCAGTAGGTATGGAGGATCGAATTGGAAAAATTGAACCAGGTTACCCTGCCCGCTTCACCACTTTTGACCGGGATTTAAACGTATTTAAAGTGATTTCATAGGTAATGATATGCTCATCCCAAGTCATTTTTACAATTATTGAGGTCATCACCTAAACGAAATACATCTCCACATACTATTTATCATCAATACGCTCATATAAATGCTACAATTTACATCTTTCAGCAAGAAGTACGGGAATGTGAAAATTTTGGATTTAGGCGACTATCTATTGCCAGACGGAATAGTATGGTTAAAAGGGATTAATGGGGCAGGAAAATCTACGTTATTGTCTTGCGCTGCGGGTCTTCTTCCGTTTTCTGGTGATATTGCTTTGCGTTCCACAGGACAATCATTAAAAAAAGACAGTATAGAATACAGACAAAAAGTTAGTTTCTCGGAAGCAGATCCTATATTCCCCGGTTTTTTAACGGGTAAAGAGATTATTGCGTTTTTTCGTGCCGCTAAGGGAGGCAGCAAGCAACAGGCAGATGATCTTATAGCACTATTTGAAGCCAATACGTTTATTCATCAGGTTACCGCCACTTATTCTTCCGGGATGAACAAGAAGCTTTCGCTGATTTTAGCATTTATTGGCTTGCCATCGGTAATCTTATTAGATGAACCCTTGGTTACATTGGATCAGCATGCCCAGGTTGCTCTTTTGAGTTTGATAGAAAAGAAGTTGGCGCAAAACTGCCATATCATGGTTTCGAGTCATCACACATTAACATTATCACCACCAATAGCAATACAGGAACTATTCTTAGAGAATGCTAGCTTACAGGACGACTCTACGCAGATATGATAGCCCTTTTCAAACGCTTATTCGTAACCGGATTCTATAAGCACTATGCCGGACTGTTCTTGTTGGTAGCACTATCTTTTATCGGACTCTGCCCGCCAGGAGAGCATTGGCGTGTATTTGTAAATTTAGCCCTTGCGACCATTAGCTATTGGCCAGCATTAGCTATTATACTTACCTTAACACTTACTTACCAGTATTTAATCGTGTACTACGTGTTTACCATTTTAAATACGGAATCATATCGATTTTTTAAGTTAGGCGTACTTTCATTTTCCTTTTACCATCAACGCCTCGGATGGCTGCTATCACTCCTTGGCATGTTCTTACCCCTGTTATTTTTCCTAATCACTGCGATCTGTGTGGGAATGATGCAGAGCCAGTTCCTTTTCACCTTCATCTTATTGGCATTCACGATAAGCACTTTAGGCGTATCCTATTACGCGATCCTTCGCTTTGCGGAACCATTAACAGCGAAAGATACATCGGGTTTATGGACGGTATTAGGTGCAAAGTTAGGACTGAATTATCCGATGCTAGGTATTCGTTATTTGTTATATCGTCAGCAATTGGCTTGGGTTATTGCAAAATTGCTGTCCTATATTTTTGTGAGTATCCTTTTCTTCATCTATAGTGATGTGAAGGAACATCAGGGTATTATTATGATTGCTTTAACTTCTATTGCGATGGCACACATCTCCGTACTTTCCGGGCAATTTAAGTTTGAGCGGCACGATCTTGCGTTGTGGAGAAATCTCCCTTATCGGAAGTCCAACCAATCGTTACATGTATTTTGCCGCGTAGCAATTATACTTCTTCCAGAAACCGTGTGGCTACTGTATCGTTATCCTTTTATAGCTTCTTTAAGCTATCTTTTTTACATGTTCTCCTTTACTTACTTTTTATATCATTTACACTTTCTCTTTAAGAAAGGATCAATTCCTATTCAGGTAACATTCTTTTTGTACTTCTGCTTGTTGTTGATTGCTCCCATGGCTCCGATATTCTTATTGGGATTATTTTTCTTATTATTTAGTATTGGAGTGTTCTACAAAAGTGGATAAAAATAAACCGAAGTAACACTACGCTAAGTGAAGCATATTTGGGTCATAGCGCTTACTTGTTTGATATCTGGATAAATCGTGTGTGCTTGGCTATGATACAACAAATAATTAAAACCATCCATTAGGATAATGTATGTGTGATAATCTATCGTGAAATCTGTATCTTACCTTCTATCTATTCTATACATGGGAAAAGCCGGATTTAAATCGCCTTGCTTTCCGATATAACTAAGTTACAAACACATGAATAAGATCAGCCATCTTACCATATATCTCATTTCAGTATGCCTGCTAGTGGCCTGCTCAACAAGTCAAAAATTCACTAACCCTGTAATCTTAGGAGATCTCCCCGACCCTACTGTGATCCGTGTCAAAGATACTTATTATGCCGCATCTACCTCTTCGGAATGGGCACCATTCTACCCTTATTTTAAATCGAATGATCTAGTGAACTGGACACAAATCGGACATGTATTCGACATCCAGCCCGAATGGACGCTATCCTCATTTTGGGCACCAGAGCTCTACGAAATTGATGGAAAAGTGTATTGTTATTATACAGCCCGCCGCCGTTCTGATGGTATCACCTGCATTGGTGTAGCCATAGCTGAATCTCCCGAAAGTCCATTTGTAGACCAGGGTATATTGATAGATCATGGAACGGAAGCTATTGACGCATTTATTTTTGAAGATCACGGCCAGCTGTACATTACCTGGAAAGCCTATGGGTTAGATGACAGAAATATAGAAATTGTCGGCAGTAAGTTATCTGCAGATGGCCTGCGATTAGAGGGTGAATTATTTTCCTTATTGCGTGACGATGAAGGTATCGGTATGGAAGGGCAATATCATTATAAGCAAGGAGACTATTATTACCTGATCTATGCCGCCCGCGACTGCTGTGGCCCAAAAAGTAATTACGATGTGCGGGTAGCGCGAGCCAAAAGCTTTACCGGGCCTTATGAAAAACACGAAGGAAATCCGATTTTAGTTGGTGGTGATGAATACGTTTCTGTAGGTCATGGAACGGCAGTGAAAGGATTAGACGACCAACTGTATTATTTATGCCATGGTTATCTGGCAGGCGACAATGTTTACCAAGGGCGACAGCCAATTTTACAGCAAATAAAAATGAACACAGAGGGCTGGCCCTACTTTGTTACCGGAAAAGAAGCGATTAAAAATCAACTGCTGATCACAGGTGCAAGGAAGCAAAAAGAGATAGGATATTTCGAGGATTTCTTTGATGGTCAACAGCTAAAACCCGAATGGACGTGGAACTATCCCTACGCGACCAATGAGTTTGAACTCAACGATCAACAGCTTATCTTAAAAGGTACGGCAAAACTGGACAACAATTATGGTACAGCGATGTGTATCCGTCCAACCGCCGCACATTACGCTATTGAGACGCAGGTGGTCAATCAAAATGAGGCATCAAAAGGATTGACGCTATATGGAGACCATCAAAACCTAATGCTGCTCAGCGTCGAGGGTGACGATATTTATTTGAAATCAGTACAGGATGGAAAGGAAACATTAGTGAAGACTATGGTTAACGAAGTTCCCGACGTATATCTGAAAATGGAAATAAATCGAGGTGTTTATTGTGATTTCTTTTGGAGTTCCGATGGCACAAAATGGAATAAAATAAACCAAGAAGCAATCGATGCCACGGCACTTACCCGTTGGGATCGCGTAGCACGACCGGGATTGCTGCATGCTGGAAAAACCAATGAGCCTGCCGTTTTCAGCTATTTTAGAATGAGAAATATGTTGTAGTCGGCAATAATTAGCTCCTTTAAATGCAGCATTGTCAGTCAGTTTCAATTTTGGAGAAGCCGAAATCAACAAATGACCCGAAATTACTTTCTCCGCTTTCTCTCAAAACAGTTTGTTCTGAGAGAAAGCGTTGCAAAAAAGCTTGTTTGAATAGCTTGAGATATAAGAATCTTTGTTAAGATTATATAATGCGAACCGTTAAGAAATTCCCATGACAATCGCTTTGTGAGCAATACATTAAAGTAATGAAGCAAAAGCCTACATAGGCTATCTTATTACTTTAACCTTATTACTATAGCGGATAGGAGCTTCCGGAGATTCGGCAGGGTGACCCAAGGCGATATTGATGGATACTTCATAGTCCTCCGGTATATTCAATAATTTCAGAATATCGGCATTTTCAGGGGCATTAAGAAGAGGTACTAAGGTGCCCAGCGGACAGGTTCCTAATCCCAAAGCATGTGCACTAAGCAGAATATTCTGTAAAGCCAGTCCAGCATCCAATTTAGAATAAGCATTTGCTTTTTCACTAGCGATGACGATAAATGTGGGCGCGTGGTGCATCACATTGAACCCCGGCTCACGGTACCGCGCGGCACTACCTTGAAATTCCCGGCCTTCTGCATATTTCAAAAACCGTTTATTAACCTCTTCGATTATACTTGGATTTTGCACGACTCGTATCTCCCATGATTGTTTATTCAATCCACTAGGTGCGTATATAGCGGATTTCATGATGGTGTCTAATTGACTTTCACTTACCTGTTGATCGGTAAATTTTCTGATCGCACGTCTGGTCAGAATATTGTCGATAATAGCTTCTTTGTTTGTTCCCTCGTATACTACCTGTTCTATTTTTGGTTCTGCACAGCCCAATATGCTAAAGGCTATGACACTCATCATGATTATTTTTTTCATTTTTTTCTTATTTTTAAATGGTGTTATCAACTTGTTTGGAAAAGGAATAATTGAACTTGAATATGAGGTATATCACAAAGATGTACACCAGATAGTGGATCAGCTCATAGTAATATAGCGTCAGTATAGCCGATGACACGGCAAGAATCTTCAAGGTCAGCATAAAAACGTCTTCCAGTTTTGCCTTCCGGTCTATTTTTTGACCCCACACTCTGGGTTGAAATAAGAGACTGATCTGGTGGGAGAAGCCGTTCATCATCAAGATAGCATATGACATATACTCCTGCCGACAACCTCCGATGATAAAAATATAAATCGTTATCCCAATCATCATCCCATAATATAGCTTTCCATATTTGGTAGTGGGGCTTGACGGCATGTCCGTAGCCATAAAAATCGCTCCCAAAAGTACACCTCCGGTAGAAAAACTAACATCATCATTCCCAAACAACCAAAGCATCAACATCAAAGCACCTAGTAGGGAAAGTGGAATGTGCCAGCTAATTCTGTTGCGTAGCATCAGATACACACCGCCCAAAACAAGGCATATAGCAGAATATTCTCCCAAAGCACCGGAAGTCTTAAAGAAAATTCCTTCCAGGTAGTTCGACAAAACAGTGTCGGAATTTTCGAAAAGATGAAGGGAAGATGTATTGATCAAATCATTGTTCTTCCAGATACCGGACGAACTCATAGTGGAGGCAAAGAAAACCGACATAAATTCTCGGCCGACCAATGCTGGATTAAAACGGTTCTTGCCTAATCCGCCCCACACTATTTTACCAAACAGAATAGCCGAGAAAGAACCGAATACTACGATGTACAACGGTGTGGCGGGCGACAAAGTGAATGCTAAAAGCAAACCCGTCACCACCGCCGAACCATCCAGTAGGGTATCTTTTTTGCCAAGAAAAATCAGCGAGAATATCACATCCGCAAGCATTGCGGCCGCAACGGCAACACCGATCACTTGAAGAGCCATCATACCATAAGCCAACCAAGCGACATAAACAAGTGGAAGCAGAGCGATTACGACGTCTAGCATGACGATCTGCACGGTACTGAATCTGGCTTTGAGGTAAGGATTAATACTCGCTTTCAGCAACATATTAGGCATTTTTTAAAAGTTTATCTTTTCCCCTAAATATGTTTTCCATAAGCGGGACATCACTCGGGCATACATAAGCACAGGCGCCACATTCAATACAATCCAGCAGATTGAAGTCTTTTAAAGACGCCGTATTTCCAGACTGATTGAAACGAACAAACTCCAAGGGCATCAGTTTTTGAGGGCATACATCTACGCAGGCGCCACATTTGATGCAATTATCACTTTCTAACCTTAATTTCTGCATCACTAGCAGGCCGCCGGAGCCCTTATGTATAGGGAGCAATGGCGACGATACGGCCTTACCCATCATCGCACCGCCGAGAATAATCATTTGCTCATCTGGATTCCATTCATTACCTGTTTCGCGGAGAAGATGCGCTATGGGCGTACCTATTTTTACCTTATAATTTCCAGTATTTGCGCACCTGTTTCCCGAAATGGTGACAATACGCTCAATAGTAGGCCGGCTATGAAAAAATGCGTTGTAAATAGACCATAATGTTCCGACATTGTTAACCAGAATACCGTGTTGGGCTGGTATACTTCCTTTTTTCAGCTCCTTTCCGGTAACTGATTTGATCACTTGCAGCTCTCCACCTTGCGGATAACTATCGGGCAGTATTTTGACATTGATTTTTACCTCATTCTCCCTTGCGGAACGCAACAGCAGCTTTTCCAGTTCCTTATTTTGCTTTTCAATAGCAAATACAATCTGCTCGGCACCCAGCACCTTTTTTATCAGTACAGCCGCACGAAGCAATTCGGCGGTGTGGTGTTTCATCAGGGCATAATCTGCGCTCAGATAAGGCTCGCACTCCGCGCCATTGACAATGATGGTCTTGATAGGTGTTTCATTCTTTTTAAACTTCAATCCTGTTGGAAACCGCGAACCACCTGCTCCTTCGATGCCATATTCAAACAGCCTTTCGGCAAATTGTTCTTGTGTGATCTCTTCCATAGCTATCACAGCAGCGAGAGTCTCCCGATTTCGGAAATCGTTTTGTAAATGCAAGAACTGCTTTCCATTGAGGTTAAAAGTTCCTTTCACTATTCCTGATACCGGAGCATGTATACTCGCGGCGAATAATCCATCGCACGCAGCCAAGAGCTGGTATTTTTCTACCTGATTCCCAATTTCTACCAGGGGCGTCATGACGTTTCTATAGCCATCTAATGGAATATAAAAGTCTTCCGGATCGGCAATCTGCCCAACCTCGCTTTTTTTGGTTTTACTTTTAAGAGATGGTATTAAGAGCATCTATTAATTATTTTTATCGTTAACGTCTATCCTGAAATAATCAAAATCAACATAGCGTCTTAATTTGTTTACGCTTTCTTCTACTTCATTTTTTTCCAATGCAAATAGAGCCGTCGATAGTATATCGCCTATGAACGCATTTTTGGATAGTACACCCACTTGCAAAGTAGATACAGGCCATCCGGTTTTAGGGCTGATGATATGTCCGTATTCCTTCCCATTGATGACTAGATTGTTGTTGGATCTAGCAGATAGGCTGAAGCACTGGTTGTTGATGGAGATGCTTTTAGCAATTTTGTTGGGCGAATGCGGATCCGGTACGTTCACTTTCCAAGTGCGATGCATATCATTGTTTAACCCCATGATGGTGCTCCCACCGGCGTTGATGATGGCATCAGTCACCCCTCTTTTCTGAAGCAGCTGCACGACCTGATCTGTTGCGAACGCTTTTATAAACGAGCCAGTTATCAATTCTTGCGTCGGTTGTATTTTTACGTCATTCCCGCTTACGGCTATTTTACGGTAATCGACATGCTGTAAAGACTCGTTTATCGCTTTCTCCGTAGGAATATCATCCTGTTTTTGTCGGTAGAACCCCCAAAGCCGAAGCAATGGCATACAACTGACATCAAAGCTTCCTTCTGTGAACCTGGAGACCAGCAACAAGGATTTCAACATCTGGATACACGCGTCGTCTACGGTTACCCAACTGCCTGCCTGTTGATTGATCTGGTCAAAATAGGATCCCGCCTGATAGGAATTGTACTTTCGGTCTATCGCACTGAGCAGTTCAAAACAGTCATTTAGGGTTTGTTCGCCACATTCAAAAGGTATTTTAATTTTGAAATGGCAATGAAACAGCCACCGAGTTTGGGTTATGTAGGATTTAGAGACTGTCGGAAGCATTTTCATCATCATTGGTTTCCACCGTCGTGCTGCCAGAATTCCTGAACGCTTTGAGATTTACCTGTCCGACGTGGATCGTTTGAAAATAAGGCAGTTTATTTTTCCAGGTATTCGAAGCCGTATCGAATACCAATTCCTGCACTTCAAAAGGCTTAGCGGAGGCCACTGCGGCTTCTTGTTGTATTCTTTTCGTTTCCCTTTTCTTCCGGTCTGCTTCCGTTATTTTGTCCCAGAAATTGGGATGCCCAAAGACCAACAGAAAGAATCCGATGAGATAAAGCATAATATGTCGCGCATTAACATTAATCATTAGTATGCAATCATTTTGTTTACATTAAAAAGTATACGAAGATAAAATATAGTACTTGTCTCCACTCAATATTAATGTCGAACAGCATTCGTTAATGACCAATTCAATTCGTCATTAATAAAGATCATAGAGCGGTGGATATATTTACCTTTGCACTAGTAAGTTGAACACCATATGAAGAATATTTTTGAAAGAAAATGGACACAGGAAGTGGGAATACTCTTATTCTCTTTTATCTTGTTTACCCTGAATGACTGGATCTTGATCGCCACTTGGAAAAGTCTCTTTTTAGGTACAATCTATTTTTCCTTTTTGTATGCCCATGCTCAATTCAATCGCTATTATATACTTCCGATTTTGCTAAAAAAGCATAATCCTTATCTATTTATATTTTTAACCTTACTGGCGTTAGCTATTTTTGCATTAGGGTTAAATTATCTAGCCCATTCTGTATTATACAACAACTGTTTTCTGCACAAAGACCAAAGTAAATTGAACTATCAATACCAGATAGGTGTATTACTGGGATCCTATATTTGTATTATCGGAACGACAAAGATTTTTGAATATTACCGACAGCAAAAAGATGCAGACAGTAAAGAGCTTCTTTCCAGAAAGAACCAAATAGATTTGCTGAATAAACAGCTCAATCCGCATTTTCTGTTTAATACCCTCAATACCATATACGGATTGAGTATCAAATACCCGGAGAAAACACCGGAAGCTATCATGAAAATATCTGATTTACTACGTTATCAGGTAGAAAACAGCAATAAAGACCTAGTGTCGCTCGAGGAGGAGATTTCATTTATCCAAAGCTATATAGAAATAGAAAAAGAACGGGTCGGCTACCGATGTAAAATAGAGTTTGACTATCAGATAGACGAACCTCACCACCGCTACATAGCACCGATGATCGTCTTTACATTTGTAGAAAATGCTTTTAAACATGGTACATCAAACATTGAAAAATGCTTCATAAAAATAGATTTGAACGTTAGAAATGGTATTTTAACTTTACGAATAAGCAACTCACTTCCATCTAAAAATAATGGAAGACTATCCACTAAAATGGGTCTTGAAAACACAAAAGCTAGATTGAAAATGATTTATCCTGGTACACACCTCATTAAAGTTGAACCTGCTGAACACGCGTTCGAAACATTCTTGGAAATAACGCTTTAACTCATGATTATTACCCAGTACAGATGTATTATCATTGATGATGAGCCCGCAGCGCACTATGTGCTTGTCAGCCATATTGAAAAAAATGCTAACCTTAAATTAGTAGCCCAGTTCTATAATGCGGTGGATGCCCTGAATTATCTCAGAAATAATCCGGTTGACCTCCAGTTTTTGGATATTGATATGCCAGAAATATCTGGGATAGAGCTTTTAAAATCGCTATCCAATGTGCCAAAAACGATCCTGACGACAGCACACTCGCAATACGCATTAGAAAGTTATGACTATGGTGTTATTGATTATCTATTAAAACCTATTTCACTGACACGATTTATAAAATCCACAGAAAGATTTCTTTCGCTGTATCATAAAGATGAATATGTCGAACCGACCGAAATAAGTGTAAAGGTGGATGGCAAAAGTGTCACGATAGTAACGGAAAATATTGGTTATATACAGAGTTACGGAAACTATGTGAAGATATTCGCACACAAAATATATCTGGTCTCTACTACCACGCAAGTGATCCTTGCAGGGCTTTCGTCACGATCTTTTATGCGTATTCACAAATCATACATCGTAAATATGGATAAGATAGCAGCACACACCGAAAGTGAAGTAATAATAAATAATGAAAGGCTTCCTATTGGTATTACATTTAAGCGCGAGTTCCTACAAAGAGTACAGGAGAAGAATTAGTATATCTACTGTAGATATTTAAGACGCATCGTTACCCTTTATCCACTTTAAAAAGCTAAGAGATAAGGTAACAGCTAGTGTAAATATTTATGCTAATCCCACGCCGATTCTTTATTATGGTAGTAATGATTTATTTCACTTCTGCCAAATTTTCGTATCCAGTTCCCCTTCCCCATCCCCCAGTATGTAGCCTTTTGGTTTTAAAACACTGAGAAAATTATAATAAGCTAAAGCGTTTTATATTGCTGTAAATGCCTTATCCGGCAACTTCCAAATCATTTGGCGTGAAAATATTAAAATAATTTCTTGCTTAAACAACAAATATAATCTATATTTATTGTCATTAAGACAATTAATAATCTACCTAAATGTGATGGTGTTCAATACGCAAATTTGATCACCTGTTGTGATCTTTCCATTGAAACTTGAATGCAGTAGGATCATCCATTAGATAGATTTTAGAACAGGAGTAATAAAACAATTATAACCGGATAAATATCTCTTTATGGTAAACGATAACCTCGACATCTGTAGCTATTTAGCGAGAATTTTTGAAAAAGACTTTCAGGTCTTTGCTATTTCGGGTAAGCCTACTGCAACAAGATTACTAGAAGACATAGAAACACGAGCTTCAACTAGTACGCTTACGTTTGGAGGTAGATCAGGAATTGAGCTAAGTGAACAAAGCAAGTCCAATCTACTATCAAATCATATACCTGTTGTGCTATTAATTGCCAACTCTTCCGACAACATCGTGCTCGAAGATCTTACTGTTGTTGCGGATGACGAGGAACGGCTGTTGGCTCACGTGCATCGTCTAATACAGAACCAGCATCATTTTCCCACTAACTTTAGCAAAAACATTCAGCTTCAAGATGTGGATTGCAACATATCCATAAAACATAAGGAGTTTATTCAGAAAGTGACTCACATTGTAGAAGAGCACTTGGACAATCCGAAATTTAGTGTGCAGATGCTCGCCGAAGCTATATCAATGAGTTATTCCAATTTCTACCGACGGATAAAAACGGCCTGTGGAAAACCTGCCAATGAATTTATTAGAATGGTGAGGTTACAAAAAGTAGCCCAACTACTTATCGAAACGGAGTATAATGTAAGCGAAGCCGCATTCGCCGCTGGTTTCAGCGATATCAAATATTTTAGGTCTAAATTCTTAAAATTATACGGTATGAAACCCTCTGAATACAGAAAGAAATACGAGGTCTTGAAACAGGAACATCGCCTAACCACTTAGTTTTTACGAAATCTCAATTAGCGCAGTTATCAAAGAACTGTTTACACGCAAACACCTTCCTACAGAGGAATACAGAGATTGGATTGCATCGCTGCAATCCAATCGATAAGATCTTACTCCCCCACTAAGAGGACTCCTCCATTTGTCGGAATAACCATCCTGTAGCGTTGATCTTCTCCCAATTCGCCAGAAGAAACCATAGTTCCTCCTGATGCATCATCCGAATAAATAAGCAATTTTCTATTGGAAATCATCGGCAATGATAGCTCTACCGTCTTCGGGTTTGGCTCTGCGTTAATTCCAGCTATGTACCATTGGCTTCCCTTACGTCTGGCCAGCACGACATATTTTCCAGGATAGCCATCCAGAAATAATGTTTCATCCCAAGTGGTTGGTACCGATTTCATAAACTCAATAGCCCCCTTGCTTGCATCCGTGAGGTTATTAGGCGTAATACCAAAATTTTGGATGGCACTTTGAAACACTACGGCTGTGGCGATTTGAAACGCTTCACTCGTTTTCCGAATGGTGCCATCGGAGTTTGTTCGATTATGCCTTTTATTGAGCAAAACCGGACCAAAGTCCATCGCAGCCACGCTATTGCGTATAAAGGGGTGCAGGGTCGCATTAAATGCTTCCATATCATTGGCTCGTTGGGTGAAAATCAGATTCTCGGAAGCTAATACCGCTTCACTGGATATAAAATTAGGGTACATGCGCTCCCAACCTCTAGGCAGGGTACAACCGTGAAAGATCACCCCCAACCCGTGATCATTAGCGTCAGACAGAATTGCTTCGTACAATTGCATGGTCTCCTGCTTATCACCACCAAAGAAATCTACTTTAATACCTTTGATGCCTAATTCTTTCATCCAAGCCATTTCCTCTTTTCGCTGGATGGATTGATTCATCTTATTTTTTGGTCCCTGCGGCGCATCGTTCCAGTACCCATTGGAATTGTACCAGAGTAGCAACCCTACTCTTTTCTTCTCAGCATAGGCGGCTAACTCGGCTATTTTATCCCTTCCGATTTTGGTATCCCACCAATTATCTACCAAAGTATACTCGTAACCCATCGCTGCCGATAAGTTTACAAATTTCTTTTGGTCTTCCAGGTTGATGCTTTCATCCTGCCATTCCAACCAACTCCAGGTCGAACGTCCAAAGGCATAATCCATGCTTGGTTTGTATTTCGCACCAACCACGTCCTGTGTAATCGTGGTTTCCAAAATAGGTTGTAAGGTCTTCCCAACCGTCAGCGTGCGCCAAGGTGTAAATCCAGGCAAGGCGAACGCAGGCTGGACAGCACCAAGACCATTATTCTCGCCCTGCTCCGGGAAAGCAATAGAATACAATCCGCCAGAAGTAGGTTCACTGAGTTTGCTGCCGCAATAGTTGCCATCGACTCCTGTTTCTGAAAGCAAAACCCAACCCTTATCTTCTATTTTAAATAAAGCTGGAAAGGTAAAACCGACGCCATATTGCGATGGCGCGCCCAAAGGCGCGTCTACCGTGTAATCCTCTTCATAACTTGGTTTAGTCTTTTTCCAACCGACCATCGGTGGCGACTGCGGTGTCAAGAAAGTCGTAGTACGAGCTGGAAAATGAAAACCACTATGCTCCTGCTGCACCACGATATTGGCTTGCTCCCCCTGCTGTGGTACGAAGTAGCGAAATGCTACGTCGTTATTGCTGACTTGGAAAATCGTTTCGAAAGCCTGTTTTTCGCTGTTCTCCCATCGACAAACTAATTCATTGGCTTGATATCGGATGTGGCTTTTCTTAAAGCGGGTTTCGCTATACTGTTCGTCAATAGCACGATCATGTTTTAACACGAAATGCAGCTTTTCTGAAAGGGGATGCGTACTGGCGGTCAACCCAAGAGGCGACTTGGCCAGCATCATCTCTTCATCCAAAAATACCGAATAGCTAAGCTTTCCATCATCCAGATGAAGATGAACAGCCAATCGAGCATCCGGACTACGAACGACCCACTCTTGTGCCAACGCCGGGAGTGAAATAATTAGAGATAGTAGTAAACTGCAAAAAACAGGTTTCATGAGCATAAATGTATTAGTTAAGGTAAATTTACTCTTTGTACATCGGTATAATAGTATTCTCCAGATAAATTGGAAAGCACACCTACTCGGACAAACACATAATCAAGATTGGCCAACGATGCGGGTAAGGTTGTGCTCATATTCAACGGTTGCCCTACTTGAATAGACGCGGCATTCATCTCCACGCGATGCTCAAACCGGCCTTGATCCGTTAGAATAGAGTGCCCCACATAAAGTGCTACTCTACTCACATTAGCATTCGGAACCACGCGTCTGATGGAAAACTCCGCATTAAGTGCTGTGCCAGTCGCCGAAAACGATTCATTGTCCAACACGAAATAGGGCGTTACTGGAATATCGACTACCGTATTCCCTCTTACTGTCACTTCAACGGTATCTAAATTCCGCGGTAACCAAGGCGCATCGCCATTAGTCACCAATTTGTAGGTGCCATCGAATAAGGACGCCGAGAAATGGCCTTCATGGTCAATAAAGACATCCATAGGCGTACGTAGTTCATGTCCATCTTCCCAAAGTTGCAGTCTTGTACCGCCTGTTCTTACGCCGACAGGACTACCCTCGTAGATAATATTGCCCGACAAGGTAGACTTAGGTGCTTCAAAATTATCGTATTCGCAGCCCACCGAAAACAGAGACGCCAGGGCCAAAATAGATAGATATATGCTTGAATATTTCATAATAAAATCTTTGCTGATCGTAATAATGATTAGTTAAATGGATTTCGAACAATCTTAGGATTGTTGTTGATCACATTTTGATCGATAGAGGCATAATAGTTCGCCATCCGGAAAAGTCGTGCCCGACGAAAACGTGTCGGACGGATACGTTGGTAAATGTATTGCCCATTCGTAGGATGCCCTGGGCGTACCACACGATAAGGATAAAGTCCATACACCACGGCGTTCCGGTCCGTTTCTTCTCCATTCCATACTAAGTGAGCAGTACGCCAGCGTTTCAGATCAAAGAAACGGTGATCTTCAAACGCCAGTTCGGTACGGCGCTCTTTGCGGATAATATCCATCGTCAAGTTGGAAATGCTATTTGCCGGGAAACCTGCGCGCTCCCGTAATGTATTGATATACATGGTAGCAGGACCTGTTTCGCCCAATTCAAAAGCGGCTTCGGCAGCATTCAGATAGATTTCGCCCATGCGATACCAAGGCCACCAGTTGCTGGCAGAGATACCGCGCGCACTAGCTCCTGATGCATCACTCACCATCTTCCTGAGATAGAATCCGGTATTACTCACATCCTGTTGATTGTCTGCAGGACCATCAAAACCGGTCCACAACCCGCCATCTGGCGCGTAACTATCTCCTAATCGTGCTGTCGTGCGCAAGTCGTAGCCTCCATCTTGCCACACGGCTACACCGGCTTGTATACTGGTATTGCGTCCTTTGAACGTCGTGCCTGCATAGATCACCGTACCGTAAAGCCGTCCATCTTTGTTGGCAAAGATATCAGCAGGATTAGCATAGACGATGTAATTTCCGTTTTGATCGCGGTCGCGAATCGTGCCGACAGCACCATCCAGATAATCGAAGCTTTCTACAAAGCTTAACGAAGGACTCAAGGTAGACGAGGATTCATTGTCTTCGGTAGAACCTTTTATAATATTATCGTACGTGAAGCCATGCACCTTTACTCCTGTTTGAAAGTCCTTGGCAAAGATGACCTCTGCATTATTTTTGGCATTCAACATCGTGTAAAAATTCTCTCCTTTATTCGGATTGGCATTGAATAAGCCGTACGATGAATTAGCCATAATAGCGCGTGAAGCAGCCAAGGATTTTTGATAATAGTCGCCGGCCATACTGGCGGGAATACCGACCTCGCCGCCCGGCGTACTAATTGGCGCTCCCATCAAGTTATTGTACTTAGCGATCGAGGCTGCGTATAGCATAGACCTACTTTGTAAGGCTAAAGCCGTGACCGTATTGGCACGGGTTCTGCTATTCGCATTGGTCGCCAAATGATCTTTAATCGCCTCGGTCTCGCTGTAGATGAAATCATATACTTCATGCTCTTTAGCACGCGGCATTTGCAATGGCTCCGGATTTCCACTAAAATCGTAGATCAGTTGCGTGGTTACCAGCGGTACACCGCCCATACGCTTCACCATTTCAAAATACACTGATGCACGGATAAAACGTAACTCCGCGTTAAAGAGTTGTTTCTGTGCGGCAGTCAAACTGCCACCAAATTGCTCGATGCCTTCGAGTGCTACACTAATATCACGGATCAATCCATAATCCCAGTACCGACCGTAATCATCACCGTATTGAAAATCATTCCGCCAATTTTGATCACGATGGCCTGACCACATGGCATCATCCCCTTCGGCCATCCCTCCGGTATTAAATACACCGTGTAGCCATGGCAGACGATTATAATAATTCGCCAATAGCGAAGTGATGAGCACCGGATCATTCCAGAGCTGCTCATCGGTTATCAGGTTTTTTGACGGTCGATCAAACCATTCATCATGTTTACACGAACTCGCCGATAGCGCTGCCGCTACAAGAAATATTATCAATTTAGTCTTCATGTCTTTCATTAAAATGTGATGTTGAAACCTGCCATAATTACCTTCTGCTGTGGATACACCACGGCCGCTGGAGCCGAAATCTCCGGATCTATCTGAAAACGTTTTACGTTATCAAATGAAAATAGGTTAGAGCCATTGACATACACTCGAATTTTGCTCGAACCAATTTTGGATGCTAGGCCCTGTGCAAAGGTGTATCCCAGTTCCATATTCCGCACGCGCAGGTATCTCACATTAGTCAACCAGAAGTCGCTGTTCCGATGATTTGGCCCTGAGTTACCATTACGTATGGCGGGATAATAACCCGGAATCCACTCACTATTCAGGTCGTAAGGATCAACACGATGCCAACGATCTTCTAAAAGATAGGCTGGAGAGTTACCTCCTCCATGCAACGCATTACGCAATTCATAATCTTGATTCCAAGATTGTATAGCGCCACCAGCGAAGTCCAGGTTCAAGTCAAAACCTTTGTAATTCAAACCGATGCGCCCACCAAAACTCAGCATTGGTGCCCAACCTGTCGGATAACCGATGGGGCGTTCGTCCAATCCATTAATCACGCCATCACCATTCACATCTTTGTAGATGAAATCTCCCGGAAGTTGTGTCCGATTATTTTGTCCATCGTTATTAATCGGGTGGTTACGGATTTGCTCTTCCGATTCAAATCGACCTTCTACCTGGTAGCCCCACCAAACGCCACCCCAACGGTCTTCGATAGAATTACGATACTCGTTCCAAGCACTCCCAAACCGCGGCTTGTAGGTTTCGATACTGCGGTAACGCGAATAGGTCACATTTCCACTGACCACGTATCCGAACTCGCCTACATTACTACTATAGGTTAGCATGCCTTCGATACCGTAATATCCGTTTTTGCCTAAATTTTCTGGTGGCAATCCATACCCGATTTCGGAAGGAAGTAACACATCGTATCGCTGCGCTGGTGTTCCAGAACGGATAATCTTAAAGGCATCCGCCGTAAAAGTCAATTTGTTGTCAAACATCGCCAGATCCATACCGATATTATAATTGGTGTTTTTCACCCAAGAAAGATTTCGAATGGGTAATCCACGAGGTTGCAAACCAGGAACGTAGGCTCCATCCAATATGGCATTCCCTTGATTCCAGTTATAGCCTGCTAAATAGCCATGCATCGCTACGCCTTGCTCTAAACCGGTTTGACCAACAGAGAAGCGAAATTTCAAATCGTTGATGGTACCTTTCAGGCTTTCGAAAAATGCCTCATCCGACACACGCCATCCGGCAGACATGCCCGGAAAAATTCCCCAACGATTGTCTTCGTAATACAGGTAGGAGCCGTCGTATCTACCCAATACTTCCAATAGGTACTTTCCTTTATAGTTATAATTGATCCTTCCGATATAACCTGCACGTGCTTCATAATCCCAACCATCGCCAAAACTATTCAACTGATCCAATTGCTGTAGCGGGATGTAGTTGTTGGTAGGGTTAGAGCCCACAGCTTGGTAATTACGATCCCAATCCGAGCGTTCATATCCTAAGGTCGTTGATAGATGATGATCGCCAAAATCTTTGGTATAGTCTAGTTGAAATTGTGCATATCGCGCTACCACTTCGCGCTCGGTCTGATAACGCCAACGCGAATCAGTACCGTGGGTACGGTTGTACGCATCGTTGGCCCGATCGTAGGTAAATACATCATACGAATACTGGAAACCATCGAACTTATTATTAGTATAGTTGTACGACACTGTTCCTTTGGCTGAAAGGCCAAAGTCCGTTTTATACTGTGCAAATAAGTTCACATTAGCATTTCTATAGCGATTATCCTTGTATCCGGCGATATCGCGACTAAAGATGGCAGGGTTATACGCGAAGTCATTCACATGGTTCGGATACAGCGGATTATCGTTCGCATAAGGTCCTACGGTTGGCCTGTTTCTAAACAGCGCTAGGAAAGAAGCAAAATACCCATCTCCACCTGGCAAACCCACATCCTGACTGTATTCTTGGCGGCCAGAGATTTGAGTACCCACGGTCAATCCTTTTAGAATGGTAGTCTCTAGGTTGGCTTGTAAATTCGTGCGTTTGTAGGAGAAATCTTCCATCATGGCATCCTGATTCAGGTTACCTACTGAAAGGAAATAGTTGGAGTTAGCGCTACTTCCATTGATATTGGCATTGATATAGTTCTGCGGAATATTTTTGCGCACGATCATATCGTAATAATTATAGCCCTGGTATCCGGCCTCGGTACCAGCTTGCCATTTCGCGAGCTCTTCCCGCGTCATCACAGCAGAAGGATTTCCACCTTCATTTTGCGCCGTTTCTACCAGAGCACGTGTATATTGTGCGGCATTGGCCAAGGTTGGGAAGCGAGTCAAATTCTGCCAGCCCATGTAACCATTGATATTAACGCGTACCGATTCGCCTTTGCTTCCTTTCTTGGTCGTCACGAGCACCACACCGTTGGCCGCCCGCAATCCGTAGATCGCTGCCGATGCATCTTTTAGGATGGTGATGTTTTCAATATCCTCGATATTTAACGCGTTAAAGGCATCTTGTCCGGATACGTTGGAAGATCCGACCCAATCGTTTCCGGTTTGCCCACCGTAAGGTATCCCGTCGATTACGAAAAGTGGGCTACCCATATTACGGATTTCCAAGGCCGCACCACGTCCAGGTCTGCCGTCTTGTGCGCGCACCGAGATACCCTGAATCTTACCAGCCAATGCGCCAGCGGTGGTCGTCGACGATGTGCGTACAATCTCTTTTGCATTGATATCGCTTACAGCGCCTGTCAAGTTTCGACGAGACTGCGTTCCATATCCGACCACTACGACATCATCAATCGTTTGGTCGTCATCTTCCAAAGTAATGTTAAAGGAAGAGCGGCTTCCAATCTCGATTTTTTGCGTTTTGTAACCAATAAAGGAGACGATCAATGTCGTACCATCGGTACGAAGCTCAAATTGACCGTCTTTATCCGTCGTAGCGCCATCGGTTGTTTTTTCGGCGCTGACGCTGACGCCTTGTAAGGGGGTATTATCTTCTTTCACCACGGTGCCTCGTATGGTGCGCTGTTGGGCAAATAGCGAATTTGCACAACATAAAAAAAGACAACATAGAAGAATCTTTAAGTCTTTCATTGAAGTAGAAATTTAGGTCTGTTAGCAATTAGTTAGACAAATATTCAACTTCTAAATTGCATTTGCGGGGGTGGAATTGATCAAAAAAGATGGTGTAATATGTCGAACTATTTTCTCTTTTACAGAGGAAAAAAACACGTTGTCCAACTTAGAAATCAGGGTTTTAAGTTGGACAACGTGGGAAGCGGAATAGTTACTTAATCTAAGGTCAAAACGACCACAGAGAAGGGTGGCAATTCAAGGGAGAGTTGTTCGCCTTTTTGGGTGAAATCTTTGTACGCTATTGGTTGGATTGCTTCTGGCTTTTCAAAGGTATTATGATCGTTTAGGGTAGCAGATTTTAGAATTCTTCCCGAAAACTTGCCTCCGAATTTTCCAACATTTATATCCACACGCTGTGGTTTTGTCGCATCGATATTCACCATGCTGATATGGGTTTTACCATCCTTACTTACCGAAGCAGATGCATGTACAGCAGGCAATGTTTCTCCTTCAAAAGTATATAGCGCACTTTCCACCGTCAGTGGAATCAGCTGTGCATCTTGATGTACTTTATACATTTCCATCACGTGGTAGGTTGGCGTGAGCAACATCTTGTCGTCTTTCGTCAGGATCACGGCCTGCAACACATTAATCGTCTGCGCCAAATTCGCCATCCGCACCCGATCTGCATGATTGTTGAACACGTTAAGTGTTAATCCAGCAATCATCGCATCGCGCATGGTATTCTGTTGATACAGGAAACCAGGATTAGTACCTTCTTCTACTTCGTACCATCCACCCCACTCATCCACGACCAAAGCGATGCGCTTTTTGGGATCATATTTGTCCATAATCGCGGAGTGCTTGCGCACCAATTCATCCATTTTCCAGGCAGATTGCATGGTTTTGAAATATTGTGTATCAGAATATCCTGTCGCCGGACCTTTGCTGTTCCATTCCACATTAGCATAATGGTGCAATGCTAATCCTTCCACCAAATTGTGTTTAATGTTTTTCATGAGCGTTTCTGTCCACTCATAATCGTCTACATTCGCTCCAGAAGCAATGCGATATAATCCGCCTGTATTTGTCCAGTCCGACATGAAGGTGGCGTATTTTCGATACACATCCGAATAGTATGCCGCAGTCATATTGCCACCGCAACCCCAGGCTTCATTTCCTACCCCCCAAAATTTAACATTCCAAGGTTCTTCACGGCCATTTTTACGCCTTAGATCTGCCATCGGGCTTTCGCCCGCATGATTCACATACTGCACCCAGTCGGCGAGCTCTTGCACTTCACCGCTTCCGACATTTCCCGCGAGATAAGGTTCGGTTTCCAACAATTCACACATGTTTAAAAAATCATGCGTACCGAAACTATTGTCTTCCGTAACTCCTCCCCACCAGCTATTTACCATCGTTGGGCGATTAGGTTTAGGGCCAATACCGTCCTTCCAATGATAGGTATCTGCAAAGCATCCGCCCGGCCATCGTAAATTAGGTATCTGTAATTTCTTGAGTGCTGCAACCACATCGTTACGCACACCTGCTGTATGAGGAATGCTTTCGTTATCTTCTCCTACATAAAACCCTCCATAAACGCATCTCCCCAAGTGTTCGGCAAAGTGGCCGTAAATATGCTTGCTGATGGTCGTGTTGGATGCCGTGTGCATGGTAACTGTGGTGGTTGCTTTTTGCGCACAAACCCAGTTACTGGTAAATGCAATCAGGAAAAGAAACAAGACTGGCTTATTAATCGTCTTCATCATGTGTTTATAATTTTGCAGTTTATGTTTTAAGATAGCCTTTCGTGGCTATGGCTATAGGCTAGTTGATCTACAAATATCCATAAACTGACGGTAACACACGATGGTAATCTAAACCAAAATGAGGGGGTATATTCGTCAAAGATGGATGGTGAAGGCGTGATTTTAGTAAGAAAAGTTAGCCTATTTTAGTGCATGCTATGGTCTTTACCGACTTGCTGGCCCGTCCATATCTTCTGGGATGTCCAGGCTTGTGCAGCATCAGACCAAAATGGATGGCTCTCTGGTAGCCCTAAAGGAAGAAATAGCGTGGTTGCCAAATACGGACTGCCTTGATTATTGTAAAAATCGCCTAAACTTTCTTGCGCGCCGTACAAGCCGATGGTCAACCAGCCATTTTGATAGGTAGAAGCACTTTCTACCGTTTTGCGTAATACCGCTGTCAACGCGCTGCGTACTTGTGCTGCGGCCAAACTTTCTGGCAAACGACCTTTGAAAGCCATGTCCGCCAAATGATGGAAAGCTGCTCCGCGATAAATCACCGAACGACCCGAAGCCGGATAAGTGCCATCTACGTGAATCAGGCGCTCCTGAATCTCGGCGTAGCGCTGGTTACGTTTTCCAATTTCTTCAAACATGTGTTTGTAGGTATTGGTCTTCGTGCTGATTACATCGGCCAGCGCACCTAAGTAAGGATGAATGACGTAACTGTTGTAATAATCAAATGCGAAATGCTCTCCATCTTTGTATAGGCCATCGCCGACATACCATTGTTCAAATTGTCGTAGTGCATAATCCACACGCATAGCATCCCAGGAGTCTGCATATTTTGCGAGGAAAGCTTCGTTGACTGCCGAAAACAACAACCAGTTGGAATAAACAGGCAGAAAACGGCGCGTGGTTTGAATGGATTGCACGAGTTTTGTCTTTGTCTGTTCAGGCAGGTTTTCCCAAATCCACGGTGCGCGGATCAACCCTAGCGCTAAGAAAGAGGCATCTACCAATTGCTGACCACCTATATCGAAACGCATAAAATCATGTGCATTCGAATCTAAAGCATGTTTAAATCCTTGGATGACCCAAGCGCGATATTGCTTTCGCAAAGTCAGCTCTTCGGTGGAACCTCCTTCTAACTGTAGCCAGGGCGCTATACCTGCCACTACCCTTCCGAACACCTCCAAGTATTGCACCTGAATACGATGCTCCCTATTGTCTACATTTTTGGAGGTGACGCGTGGCATGCTGATCTTTAAGCTGTCCTGCGCGAGACTTTGAATGACTGGGCGCACCATTTTGTCCATTTCTGCTAGCCAAAATAGTCGATCTGACTCGGTCGTATTTTTAACAACGTTTACGCTTTTGTTTTGG
Source organism: Sphingobacterium sp. lm-10 (assembly GCF_023554555.1). Classification (NCBI taxonomy): domain Bacteria; kingdom Pseudomonadati; phylum Bacteroidota; class Sphingobacteriia; order Sphingobacteriales; family Sphingobacteriaceae; genus Sphingobacterium; species Sphingobacterium sp. lm-10. Next base: position 520,969 of record NZ_JAMJWC010000001.1, on the reverse strand, counting down.
GCAAAAGAAGTACTGGAAATCAAACATATCAATCCAGCCAATACCCCAAATCTCCTCTTCATCCCTTGATTTTTTTATTGATCTAAATAGTTGTAAAGCTCCGTGGCGGCAAGCAAATAAGCGCCCACTCCAAAATTAGTAGTAGAATTTTGATCAACCACTTGACCCGGAATGGCTTTCTCGCCGATCGGTTGCACATAGCCAACCGAACCGTCTGCCTGAACTGCAACATCTTGCAAATAGCGCCACGAGCGATCAACCACAGGCAAGTATTCTGCTGCGTTTAGATAACCATTGTTCACTCCCCAAAGCAAACCATAGGTAAAAAAGGCGGTACCACTTGTTTCCGGACCAGGAGCGTGTTCGGGATCGAGCAAACTACGCGTCCAATAACCACCCGGTTGTTGCGCATTGGCTACTGCCTTAGCTAATTGTTGGAAACGCTGTTCGAAGAATGGGCGATGTTTGTAGTCTTTCGGCAAATCGGCTAGCACCTTAGCCAACCCGGCCAAAACCCAGCCATCTCCTCTCGCCCAGAAATCACGCTTCCCATTTGCACTCTTGTGCTTTGGGTAAAGGTACTTGCCGTCCCGATAATACAGATGCGCGTCTTGATCAAACATCAGGCTGTCTGCATAGCGGAAATAGGTATTTAGCTTATCAAGATACAAGGGGTTTTTAGTAACGGTGTACAACTTCGTCATCACCGGCATGACCATATACAAGCCATCTGCCCACCACCAATAATCGTTTACCAGCGTAGACATTTGGTATCCCATCACTTCTTTGGCGCGACGGATACGTACCTCATCAGGATGGATAAGATAAAGGTCTATATACGTCTGAAAACAAATCTGCCAATCTCCAAACAACGCATAGTCATCACCTTCTCCATAACTGTATTTCCAGTCTTCTCGATTATTGGATTTAGCACCCTTCCACTGATTGTAATCTGCCCATATCACGCTATAATTCAACGCGGCAGAATCTTTCGTCACTTTGTAAGCGGCCATATTTCCGGTATGATACGCGGCTTCATCCCAAAATGCCCAATTCTGCGGTTTGTTATTGGTTTGCCAATACGTATTGACCAGACGAATAGATGCTAAAACCTCCTCTTTATCGACCTGATCAATCGCATATTTTTTGCCAGCACAGGCTGTAAAAACTAACACGAACGCTATAATAGCGATGTTTTTCGTCCAATTCATATCCTTATCTATTTCACGGTGAAAGGTGAACTTGTCTATCCTCCTTTCTTTATGATGTATTTATTGAAGTGGTATAGTTACTTCTGCGCTTTGCAGCCAAGGTGCTGTCAGCCGCACGCGAATTTCGTCCGAAGGCTTGCCATCAGCGCGTACATAAACCATCATTTTCCCCTTAAAGGCGCGTTGCTGGTGGTCTGTATAATCAGACATATCACTATTGTTTCCCGCTTCCATACCGAGTAACGTAGCCGGTCCTACAATTTGACAGGTAATCTCATCATCCGCCATTGGAACAGGTATACCATCTTCATCGACGACTTGCAGGGCAATCTGTGCCAGTCCACCTTCCGCTTTCACCGATTGATTCGCTCCTTCTATCACCTTTAATGCAAAGGATCTTTTACTGGTCTGCAGATTGTATTTCGCGATTTCACGACCATCTTGATCTAATCCAATCGCGGTAAGCGTTCCCGGCTCGTAAGGAATATCCCAATACACGATGCCATGACCTTCATCCGCCACTTTTTCTTCTCCAACTTTACGCCCATTGAGGGTCAAATATACTTTAGCCGCATTGCTGTAGGATACGACACGTATTTGCTGTCCTTGTTGGTAATTCCAAACTGGCCAAGCATCCATGGAAGGTGCCTGATCTTTTTGGCCACCTTGCTCCGCCTCTAACATCGACCACGTGTCCGTAGCTGCGCCACCGCCTTGTACTGGATAGGTGCCTAGAAAAGCCATAGGCTTTTCTGACCATAAAGATTGACGGAAATAGCCGCGTGGCTTCATAAAACCGGCAAAATCCAGTAATCCAGAATAAAAACCGCGGGAAGGCCAGCGGCCAGATTCACCCAAATAATCAATACCTGTCCATAGAAACTGTCCGAAAATATGCTCGTTATCCCGTACTGCTTTCCAAGCGCCATAATCATGGCGATTTTCACTACCATAGATCACTCTTTCCGGATATTTGGCGTGATCCTCTTGATAGCGGCTTTCGGTATAGTTGTAGCCTGCGATATCCAATACCCCTGGGTAAGCGGTCTCATTGGACATGGCGACGCCCGCTAAACCGGCGGTTACTGGTCTGGATTGGTCGTATTGGCGCACCACTGCCGCTAAACGCTTCGCAATATCACCCAATTGCATGGCATCTGGTGCATCCTTCCGGTAACCTCCGAAAATCGGTTGGGTAAAGCCGCTTCCCTGCCCCCCATCCAATACGGGGTGCGAATACGGATCGTTCGGGTAATCTACTTCGTTACCGATACTCCAGGCAAAGATGGATAAGTGATTTCGGTCACGACGCACCATATCGGCTAAATCGCGCTCGCCCCATTCTTCGAAATAATCATACGCTCCCTGAAAACCTGGCGTACCGACATTCCAGCCCGAAAGCCACTTTCGCTTCGGAAACTGCCATTCGTCGAACGCCTCATTCATCACCAGCAAACCCAATTCATCACACAGTGCATATAAGCTACTTGCCTGCGGATTGTGGCTGGTACGTATCGCGTTTACACCCATAGATTTGAGCTGCTGCAATCGTCTGCGCCACACTTCGGGATACACTGCTGCACCTAATACTCCGGCATCGTGATGCACACAAACGCCTTTTACTTTCATCCAGATACCGTTAAGGGCAAAGCCTTTATTCGGATCGAAGGTATACGTTCGAAAACCGGTACGTACGGCAGACTCATCCACGACTTGATCTCCTTGTAAGATGGTCGTTTTTAGTGTGTATAGGTTTGGATTGTCCAGACTCCACAACGCGGGATCGCGGACATCCAACGTGCTGTGCACCGTTTGGCTTCCGTTCTTCGGGACATTTAATTTCGTAGTTTTCTTGGTCACCGTTTTACCAGCAGCATCCAACAGCTCATGGATCACCTGTAGGTTAGCGGTCTGATCGGTATGATTTTGTACCGGTGTTTCAATCTTCAACGCACCTTTATTTTTCTGTACTTCGGGATAGACGTATAAGCCCCAGGGTTCGATGTGCACCTTATTCGCCTGCACCAGCCATACATCCCGATAGACTCCCGATCCAGTGTACCAGCGGGAGTCTGCATCTTGGGTATGATCTACCCGCACCGCGATGGTATTTTCTGCACCATATTTTAAGTGTGGTGTGAGGTCATACATAAAGGAAACATAGCCGTTGGGTCTTTTCCCCAAGGAATGACCGTTAATAAATACCTCGCTTCGATTATATACGCCTTCAAAATAAATGTACAGCTGCTGGCCTTGCTTTTCGGCATCGACGAATACCTGTTTGCGGTACCAGCCTATCCCGCCCGACAGGTAGCCTGTGGCACTGGCCAAGTTTGGACTCAAGGGCTGCCGAACGCTCCAGTCATGCGGTAATTGAACAGGGCGCCACGAACGATCCAATGATTGGGCTGTCGCAGCCTCCTTCTGATCCCCCAACTTAAAATGCCAGTCTGTATTTATTTTTTTAGCGTGACCAAAGTCTGGTTGCGCTATCAATAGCGTACTACTGCTGATCATCAGCAATAAACACGCACTAAGGCGGGAAATCAAGAAATATGCTATTCTTAGGAACATCGTTTTTTAGGTATTATTTATCAAAAAAATTTAATTAGTGGGAAAAACCGGCAAGATTAAGCCCTGATCATCAAAACGCAACTCATCGATAGCCACTTCCCTATGAAAACCTGCGGCATCTCCCATGTTAATGCCATCGGGATACGAGAAGCGATGGTATACGATATACCATTCATCTTTTCCCGGCACTTGTATGACCGAATTATGCCCTGTTCCGTAGATGCCTTTTGCCTCATCTTTCGATAAGATCAGGTTGTTTTCTGGTATTTGAATCGGTCCCATGGGCGAATCTGAGATTCCATAACGCACGCGATAATCTGGGCTTCGCGTGTCATCCTCCGACCATAAGAAATAGTATTTTCCTTCGCGGTAAATGACAAATACACCTTCTCGAAATGTACCGTCTGTCGGTGTCAGCACTTTGGTCGTATTTGGCTTGAGCGAGATCATATCTTTATTTAGTTCCGCTACGGCCAGATAACCGTTGCCCCAGAACAAGTAGTTTTTCTTTGATTTAGGATCGTAAAACACCGCCGGATCGATTTCCTGACCGTTTTGTATGCCCTCCGGTTTGCTGTTCACGAGTGGTTTTCCCGAATCGCGAAAGGGTCCTTGCGGATTATCTGCAACCGCCACACCAATCTTTTGTGCTGCTGTAAAGTAGTAGTAATACTGGTATTTCCCTTTGTTATTCTTCTCGATAATGGTTGGTGCCCAGGCATGGCGATCTGCCCAAGAAACGTCTTTTTTCAAATCTAAAATAACGCCTTCATCCGTCCAGTTTTTCAAATCGGTCGATGAAAAAGTTTTGAAATAGTAACCGCCCCAGCCGTCAAATCCATCACTGGTTGGATACAGATAATATTTACTATCCTTATGCGAATAGATAATATCCGGATCCGCGTAATAGCCATCTAAAACCGGATTGCTGGGCGTGGGCAAATGGATGTCCTCTGGAACTCCCCAACGATCGGTCAACGCTTTTAACTCGGAGCGCGATAGTGGTATGATGGATCCATGTCTTGGATGAAAATCCATGCTGATCTCTTCGTCTATCACCTTAAACACATCTAAATCCACACTTTCACAAAACTGGTATTTACCTTTTCCGTATACATCATACATCAAAATATACTTGTCTGAGTGATTCAACTTAAATACGCTGGATCCTTCTACGGCATCTCTAGTTTGTTGTTTATACCCTGGCTGCTCCACCCATTTTCCGGAGGTCAATGAATCCGTGATCGCTAGCCGAATGCCATTGCCATGCCCTTCGGTTTTGTAAAAAAGGTAGTAAAGGCCATTTTTAGCCATGATATCACCATCGATACAGGACTTCTGATTTTTCGGGATAAACAAGGGCTTTGGTTCGCTTTCCAGATCGGTAAAATCTGCATTCGCGTACGCGTAATAAATAATATCTGGCCCGTCGCCGTGCTGCATAGACCAGTACACCATGTATTTGTTGACCGCGGGATCGTAGATGGTCTGTGGCGCCCATACACGTTTCAAATCCTCGTGCCCTGCAAAGCGCGTTGGAACATGTATAATACTGTGCTTCCAATCGACTAAATTCTCCGACTTCAATAGCACCATCGCGCGGTTAGAATCCCAACCTTTACTCGAGGTCATATCGGTCAATACCATATAAAAGGATTTCCCATCTTCTCCCCGCAAAATATGCGGATCTCGAACACCGCCTGTCGAACTGATCTCCGATGAATTCAACACCGGTTGATTGTTATTGAGCGCACGATATTGATAGCCATCGGTGCTTACGGCGAAACAAACGGCCTCGTCTTCCACCGCATTACCTTTGAAATAGGCAAACAAATAGCCCGCATAATCTTTCTCCACAGGACCCGATTTGTAAGCTTGCGCCAGCAGCAAAGCGCTGCTTAAAAAGTAGGCTAAGAGGGTAATTAGGATTTTCATTTCAATTAGAACTAGTTCAAAAAATTTAGTTTATGCCTTCGGATGTCATCTGGATCCGTTTGATTGTATTATCTTCATTATAAAACAGGCGATCGATGCACACCGAGCGGCTGAAACTACCGCCATCCGTCTGTATAGCACCATTGTGGTAGATAAAATACCATTCCCCCTTAAATTCGACAATAGATTGATGGTTCGTGTTGCTATTGCCTGCGATCTCGTTCAGAATGCCTTTATACTCGTATGGCCCGTCCATCCGGTCGGCCATAGCGTAAGCGATTTTTTCTGGAAATCCCGTGGCATACGTGAGGTAGTATTTTCCGGCATGCTGATGTACCCATGGCGCCTCTGTAAAATCGAGCTGATCAAACTTCATTTGCTTGATTTCACCATCAATTTCGATCATATTATCCTTCAATTTGGCGTAATAACATTCTCGATTACCCCAAAATATCCAAGCTTGTCCGTCGCCATCTATGTGTACCGCAGGATCGATACACGCCCAGGCATGGCTGGATGCGAAGCAATCATCGTTGGTTAATAGTGGTTTGCCCAGGGCATCTTTAAATGGTCCCGTCGGAGAATCCGATACGGCCACGCCGATGCCCGACCAATTGGTGCTAATGTACCAGTAATATTTGCCGTCTTTCTCGGTGACGTGCCCTGCAAAAGCATCTCCACTCTTTGCCCAGGAAAAATCTGTAATTTTCAATGGTACAGCGTATTCCGTCCAATGCTGAAGATCCGTCGTGGAGTAGACCAACCAATCTTTCATTTTGTAATTGGTCTGCCCTCCTTCCATATCGTGGCCGACGTACAACCAGAGGGTGTCGCCCTTTACGAGCGCAGCCGGATCGGCGGTATACTTATCTTTAATAATCGGGTTGCCACTGGCTCTAAAGGTGTTTACTTCCTTTTTTTCGGTGTTTTGTGCGAAGGTTGGAGAAAGTGCCCCGACAAGAAAGATACCTACTGCCCATGTACGCAAATATATTCTCTGCTTTGTACTTACTTTTATACTCATGCTTAAAAATTGGTTATCGCGCCATCCGAAGGATGGCTTTTTACTAATCGAATATCGGTCAACTTTGCAGTAGTGCTGTTAGGATTGGCTTCTACCCGAAGCGTGATCTCTTGCTCGGATGCTACCGACGGTGGCAATGCGATGATCTGATCTTGAACGGCATTTCCCACTATTTCCGATTTAATATCGGCTACTTTAACACCATTGACCGTAATGGTAAAATCGTGCTTTTCCTCCGAAAAATAACGGATATACAGGTATTTCGCTTCGCTGGATGGGTTACGTAATTGATAGCTAAACCAGCCGTTGGCCTGCCTCCACTGTATGCCGTTTTGGGCACCTGTGGTTGCCTTTTCAAAACGAATCGCATGATCGGATTCGGGCTGTTGCTGGCCTACGCGCACCTGATCTATCGTTTGCTCTTCCAACCTTTCTAAATAGGCATCGTTTGCCTGCGCAGATTGCTGCTCTGCTTCTGTACTAGTCGTGGCATAAGGCCAGTATAAGAGGTATCGTGTGTCGTGGATTTCGGCAAAGGGCTTTAATTCATGCGTTTGCCTCCCGCCTGTTGGGCTATTCGTTTGCAACGCAAAACGAAGCTCGCGAGCAGAAATTAATTCGACAGCGTCCTTTAAATGATCTTTCGAGCCCACCAGTATGGGGATTTCTGTAGCGGGAACCTGCGGGCCTTTGGCGATGTGTCCTCCACGGCTGTCATCTGCCAATAATCCGGTCATTCCGGCATCGCCGGCACTTGCCGCCAGTACCAAAGGACCGTACTGGAATGCGACGTAATGCGAGCCATCCGGAAGCTCTTCCACGCCTACCTGCATCGGCAGCACTAGCTGTACCTCATCTCCGTCTTGCCAGCGTCTTTCGAGCGTTAGGTAGCCATTGTCGCTTTCTTCCACCATTTGTTTTTGCCCATTAACAAAAAGGGAGACTAGCTCCCTTTTTGACCAGGATGGTTTTCGTAGATGTAGGGCAAAATCTTTAGACTCGGTGGTATTTATTTTGAGATGAATCGTATCTGTATTTGGGAACTGATGTCTTTGTTCTATGCGAATGCCTTTCTGCTTCCAATCCAATACCGACGGAATGAACAGATTGACATACAAGTTCTGCTCACTACTTCCGTAAATAAACTCGCCGTACTTCGCATGGCTTTCTAATCCGGAGCCGACACAGCACCAAAAACTGGTCTCCGGCTGGGAATACACTCTATAATGCGCTGGTCTCATGGGTGTAAAATAAACTAAGCCCCCGTGTTCGGGATGTTGGGAAGACAGCATGTGATTGTAAAGTGCGCGTTCGTAATAGTCGGCGTAGCGCACATCCGCCGTTTGCTGGAATAGCTGGGCACTCAGCTTCAGCATATTGTAGGTGTTGCAGGTTTCTGGTCCTTCCACACTTTTTACCATACTGGAAAAATCATCTGATGGATGAAAATGCTCATAGGTGCTATTTCCACCAATGGCCACACTTCGATGCTTTACCACCGTTTCCCAAAAGAAACGGGCAGATTCATGCCATGATTCTAGGCCTTCCAGCTCGGCAATGCGTTGTATACCGATTACTTTAGGGATTTGGGTATTCGCATGCATTCCCGTCAGCTGATCTTGTTGGTTTAGCAGTGGCGTGAGAAAAGAGATCTGCGTAAAGCGTTTCGCTAATCGCTTATGAGCCGGATCATGAGTCCAAGCAGATACATCTGCAAATACTTCATGTAATCCGCCATGCTCGCTTCTCAACATATCCTGCATCTGCTCATCACTCAGTCCTTCCGTTAGGTCAACTGCCCAGTTGGTCATATCGACCAGCATGCTCTTAGCGTCTTCATAACCGGCAATCTGATAGGCATCCCTAAGACCCGCGAAGGTCTTATGAATATTGTATAATGGCACCCATTTACCATTGAGATCAAAACTATTGGCACGAATGTCTCCTGCTTTAATTTCCCGCCAAAGTGCTGCACTGCCGGGTACGCCGCCAATGTATCCGGATCCCAGGGCTTGTTGACAGCGTTTTAATTCCGCAAGCAAATACTCCAGGCGATCGCCGATATCCTTACTCTTGGTGGAGGCATACAGCATGGATAATCCCGAAAGATAATGACCGGCAGTATGGCCATCTAATCCAGAGCTTTCCCAATTGGGATAGCTAGCCGCTTTTTGCGGTAGCCCAGCCTCTCGAAGAAACGGCGACAATAAGCGATCCGCATCCAGCGTGAGCAAGTACTGGTAATTAAGCGATTGTGCGCGTAAAAAAGGACTTTCTAATAGCTGTACCTGGTTAATGGGAAACAAGGTAACCGCATGATGCTGCCCGATCGCTTCCAATGCCGAAAGACTAAAAACAGCTATTATCCAATTCATCCTAGATTTCTTATACATGACGCTGGCGATTTATATATTACTAATAGGCTATTTTAATTAGATAAAACGATTGGGGCTGCATAGCAAGATCCAAGGTATTTTTCTTCAGTGGAAGAGTGGATTCCTTCGGCATAACCTGACGTTGCTGTCCGACCGGATTATAGGCTAATGGATCATCTATCGTTAGGATTTCAACTTGTGCAGATTTTGCTAATTTCTTTATGCCGTCTACCGTGAATGATACTTGTTTTGCGGTAGCACTGGTATTGACCACTTTGATGATTACTTGTTTATGTACATTGTCCAACACAGACGATGCATATAGGCTATCTCGCCCTGCAACCGGCTCCTCTTGTTCAAGAAGCGGTATGATCTGCGTGCCCGGGTTGGTCGAATAGGCTTTTTGTACATAATAACTTGGCGTCGGATACACGTTCATATTGTCCACCCAGATCAAGTTCGGATTCCACTGCCAACCATCGATATGCGCAAATAGCGGCGCATAAGACGCGAGTTGCACAACATCTGCATTGCGTTCCAAACCGGTGAGAAAGGCGGCTTCAGACAAGGCTGCTTCCCAATTATTTCGCTGTTCCGCATCGGTGGCTTTACGGCTGTGCGCGGCATATTCGCCTGCAAAAATCTTTGGTCCCTTCCGATCATAGTCATCGTAGCGCGATGCATTGTTTAAAAACCACTTTGGCTCCTGGTAAAAGTGCTCGTCAATGATATCTACTTTCATCGCGCGCAGCTCCTTATCCAAGTATTCAAAATATTCGCCACTTGAATATGGTCCTGCACTCGCAATGATCTCTACTTCTGGATGTTTTTCTTTCAATATTTTTTGAAAAATGGCCAGACGTTCTACATACTGTGGACCCCAGTTTTCATTGCCCACACCCAGCAATTTTAGGTTGAATGGTTCTGGATGCCCCATTTCGGCACGTAGTTTCCCCCAGCGCGTATCCACCGAGCCATTAGCAAATTCGATGAGGTCCACTGCATCCTGTATGTAAGGATCCAGCTCATCCAAGGGTACGAGTTCTCCCGTGTTAAATTGACAAGCCATACCACAGTTGAGAATAGGCAGCGGCTCGGCCCCTATGTCTTCTGCCATGAGAAAGTACTCGTAAAAACCTAAACCAAATGTTTGGAAATAATCTGGTGTTAAACGATGTGCGAATTCCGTATTCCAGCGATTGATGATCAACTGGCGATCTTCTATCGGGCCGACCGTCTTCTTCCACTGAAAACGCTGCGAAAGATCAAATCCTTCGACGATACAGCCGCCCGGAAAGCGGATAAACCCGGGTTTAAGGTCGGCCAGGGCTTGTACCATATCCGCACGTAAACCTTTTTTACGTCCTTTCCAGGTATCTTCGGGAAATAAGGAAATCATATCCAGATCGATGACTCCCTCCCCTTCAAACCACAGCCTAAAAGATCCTTTTGGATCCGTTTTTTGGGCGGTCAGACGCGCCTCTCCACTTTGCCAATTATCTTTTGTGGCATTGGGTTGGAACTCGGCTTGGCCAATTACCTGATCCAGTGAATCCAGCAATTCCACTTTGAGTCGAATGCCGGCATTGGGCTGTCGGTACAACAGGGAAAAATCATAGGCCAAACCTTCTTTGATACCTATGCCACGAAAGCCTTCATTTTGCAAGCCAATCAGCGAATCGACCTTTCGTGTATCTACTCGAAGATAGCGCGGATTTGCCTGATGCTGATCTTCTTGCCGATTCAGAATGGTCATGTTCGCTTCGTTTGCTTTACCCAATTTTTTCCAACCCATCATTGGCCGAAAAAACTCAAACGATCTATTTTTGATCAACTCGGCATAGATACCGCCATCCGCTCCCATATTGATATCTTCGAAGAAGATGCCCCACATATTAGGATTAATATCTCCTTTTGGCCGACTAGCATCAATCACAAAAGTCTTTTGCTCCTGCGCAAATGCACGTGGATGCGTCTGTAGAATCACAGCAAGCAATACGATTTTTAGCAAATAGGTTGGGTAGCTGTTACGTTTTCCGGTCAATATCATAGGTTTTACAATGGTTTTATGAGAACGTTAAAAGTATAATTTTGATACGGGATAAGGTATTGTGTCAACGGCCATGCTCCCCAGCTGTTGATACCGCCCACTCCCATTTGTTTCAAATCAATATTCAATTGCGTCTGTGGACGCTTTTCTAGGTCGGCCGCGTGCCGTTGTATGCGCTTTTCGCCATCGTCCAAATCTTCATCAAAATAATGGAGCGCGCTGGCGCTAAACAGGCTATCCGACGCTACTAATAATCCGCGGCCCTTCTTATTGGTTAACTTATACCAACGAAGATCGGTCTTATTGCCGGTCTCGTTGGGCATCACATACGGGAAGTACTGCTCGTCCACCGTTTGTCGGTACCAGCCTACGTGTGCACTGAAATTACGATCGATGTAATTTTCGTGTGGCCCGCGCCCGTAGTATTCTACCTGCTCGAATCCGGCTGGTAAAATCCACTGCATGCCAAACCTCGGCAGTACGCTTACTTCTTGCGTGGAATCGACGGTGATGGTCTGCGAAACAGACATCATTCCCGCACCGTTGATGACATAATTTATCTCTAAATTAGCAAAAACTATCGGAAGCTGCTGGTAAACAGTAACGTAAGCCAAATTATTTTTCACTTCAAAGTGAAGATCCTTCAATACTGCTTTTTGTATAGCGGCTTTCCAGGCGGCTAATTTTGTTGGAATTTTGGCTCCGATATCGTTGTCATTTGGCGCTCTCCAAAAGTTCGCTTTAAACGCGTAAGTGTCCTCCATCATAGCGGTTCCTTTGTGCACATATTTGATCAGTGCTCCCGTAGCGGGGTCGAAAACTAGATGTACATCTTTCGATTCGACAACGATGCCGGATTGGTCTTCGTAAGCCGAAATTTTTGACTGCGCTGCTACTTCAATCGTATTCGAATACCTGCCTCCTAAAGCCAGCTGTTCTGTTGCTACAATATGATTGGCAGGTAGTAATGGTTCATCATTTTTGAGGCGATAAGTTACGTTGAGGAATGTCTCGCCATCCAATTTCTTATCCCATTCAAATGGTAGTATGATGGTATCTTGTGGTTCAACCGACAATTGATCGACCCTCCAAGAAGATACTTTTTTGCCGTTGCGAATGATTTCAAACTCGGCTTTGACATTGCTGAGGTCTGTAAAAAACTTTTCATTGTAAATATTAACTGCTGCATCGCCCGATAAGCTGGTGTGAATATCCTGATAGACCTTTTTCATCTCCCAAGCATGCGGATAAGGTGTGCGATTGGCATAGAAGATGCCTTTGGAAGCAAAATTCCAGTCGGTGATCGCCTCCTTTGGTTCATAATCTCCACCATAGGTATAGACGGTGTCGCCTTTTTCGTTGATCTTCTGAAATGTCTGATCTACAAAATCCCAGATATATCCTCCCTGAAAATGCCCTTTATTTTCTCGAATAATATCCCAATAATCTTTGAAGTTGCCGAGTGAATTGCCCATCGCGTGTGCATATTCACACTGTATAAATGGTTTTGTGGGGTTCGGATAGCGCTTTACATAGTTTTTCATCGCGTCGGGACTGGCGTACATCGGTACATTCAGATCTGTATTCCAGTCGAATCGCAATTCTCCGTAATTCACTACCGCACGCTCGTACTGAACCGGGCGCGTCGTATCACGCGCTTTCATAGCGACATAACTTCGGTAGAAATTATAACCATTGCCTGCTTCATTGCCCATGCTCCAGATGACCACACTCGCGTGATTCTTATCGCGCTCCTGCAATCGTGTTACTCTCGAAACGTGCGCTTTTTCCCAAGTCGGGCGATTAGCCATGGTGTACGAAAGATCGTATCCCATTCCATGAGATTCGATATTGGCTTCATCGATGACGTACAGTCCGTACTGGTCACACAATTCCAACCAATATTCTGCATTGGGGTAATGGCTATTTCTAACCGAGTTGATGTTGAACTTTTTCATCAACTCTATATCCTTGATCATGGATTCCTTCGAGATGACTTGTCCAGTCTTTGGATCGGTCTCGTGCCGATTGACTCCTTTTATTAATATAGGCTGGCCATTGACTAAGAATTGTCCGTTCTTGATTTCGATCTTTCGGAAACCAATTTTAGTAGGAATTACTTCCAACACATGGCCTTGCGCATCTAGTAAGGTCGTGGTGATTTTGTAGAGATTAGGAGTTTCTGCTGTCCACAGCGCAGGTTTGGCAACCGCTATTGCTGCTTTGACAACAGCTGAGTTACCTACTGGAACCGTTTGATGCCCGATGGTTTCCTTTCCTCTAGTCAGTACAAATGCGACGCGATGCCCTTTATCTGTCGCTTGATTCAGTCTCACCTGAGCGTGCAGCAGGCCTTGATCGTAGGTGTCATTTAGTGAAGGCACCATGTCCACGTCGTAGATATACTCTTTGTTGCGCGCCAGCAGATAACAATCCCGTGTGATGCCGCTCAATCGCCACATATCTTGATCTTCCAAGTAATTGGCTACTCCCCAACGCATGATTTTAAGGACAATACTGTTTTTACCTTTCCTCAAAAATGGAGTAACATCAAATTCGGAAGGCAACTTACTGTCTTCGCCATAACCGACGTATTCTCCATTTACCCAAACCGACAAATTAGATTTTGCAGCACCAATGTGCAGCGTGATGTTTTTGCCAGTCCAATCATCGCCAATTTCCACTTCGCGGCGGTATATGGCAGTGGGATTAAAATCCATCGGTACGTGCGGCGGATTGGGTCGCCCGATGAGATAGGTAAATTCAAAACCGGAAGTGGTATACATCGGAAAGCCATACCCATTCATCTCCCAGTTTGCTGGAACTTGAAATGTTGGCCATTTACTGTCGTCGTGTGTAGCTTCTTCAAAACCTTCTGGTAAATCAGCAGGCGCTTCTACCCACTTAAACTTCCAGGATCCATTGAGGCTTTGGTAATTTTTGGACAAAGTCCAATCTCCTTTATCAGCAGCTGATTGATTCTCGAAGACAAAATAATCGCTACGCATGGGTAAACGGTTGACTTCAACGATGGTCTCATCCAACCAAGGAATGCCTTTGCGTTGTGCATCAGATAGAATAACTTTGGGATCGCCGGATCCAGTTAACGTGACGCTTGATTGCGCCAGTGCACCAGAGTAAGCGACAGCTGATAGGATAATAAAAATGAGTTTTGTATATAATTTGTTATTCATATCGATTAAAAATGAGCACTTTCGCCGTACGTCGCGAAATAACGAAAACAGGTTAGCTGAAGCTCATGCCACTAAGGTAAAGCTTAAAGCGCGCTGTGAAGGGGGACATTTTTAACCAAAATAGGGTGTATATTGACCTAAGGCGAGTCCCTACGATTTACATGGTAAAGAATGCATGACAGACATGCACTAAATCTACAGAACAGTAGAAAAGAAATTCCGCTAAAACAAAACCGCAGACCATGTGATCATGGTCTGCGGCAAATAAACAACTATAAAAACGATCTTTTAGAATCCATTAGGAGCAGTACCTCCGGCGGTAGTCCATCCTGGATTTTGATAAATCACAGAGGTTGCTGCGCTATTATCTGCCGATGTGAGGATAAAATGCAATGCGGCAATTGGCTCCAGGTAATGTGCCATGGTAAATCGTGCTCCGTTGTATCCTAGAGAACTGCCTTGAATTTCTAGAGGTCTTAAATACGCACTACGTGCAGGGTCGGAAACGATGGCATTACTATTGGATGCGCCAAACACCAATGCGTTCGCACTATACCAATCTTTCATAGGGCCCCACAATTTGAAACCCTCGAAATGGTAAGGCGTCTGAATCATTTGATCCATTGCCCGCCAGCGTTTTAAATCCATCCAACGCAAGCCTTCGGCCATCAATTCCGTACGGCGCTCACGACGAATGTTGTACAGCGTTGGATTGATCAGGTTGCCCGCAGAATACGCACCCCAATCCATGGCTTCTTTACTCATCTCTGTTGCAGCAATTGTTTTGGTATAGTCGGGATCTACCTTCGCACGATTGCGAATGGCTATCCAATAGCCTTGTGCTTTGCCATCGATGTTGCCATTCTTCTCGTAGCAAGCTTCGATATAGTTTAGGTAGGCTTCTACTGCGCGAAACGTGATGCTTCCGGTATATCCCTGCCCATTGTTTAATTGTAATGCATCATAGGATAATCCTTTCCGCAACGCATAGCCGGTCGTATATTTTTGTTCCCAGTTCGTAGCCAAGATTTGTGGAGTCGGTTCTACGGCTACTTCCGAATTGCCTGCACCTCTATTGAGCAATACATTCCGCTGATTAGGCTCTTTTAAAAATAGGTTTAAGCGTCCGTCGCGATTGGCGCGAACATTGGCGATAAAATCATCTCCCTGGTACCCACTACCGGAGGCGTAGATCGGTAAGCCATTTTCCATCAGGAAACTTTCCACCATACTGCGCGTGGTGCCAACGGCATAGTTACCCGTCTGCACATTTACAGGAACATTATGCGTTACCACACTTTGGCTGTATTCTCGCCAAAGCAACACTTCACTATAACCCGACATATTCACTGCCGAAAACATATTGAAATATGGATTTTCATTGGCTGGAGATTCGATGATGCCTGTATTTTCTACCAAGGCGACTTCATCTGCCACTACTTGCGCGCTAGACATGGCCTCCGTGAGGAAAAAGTCGATTTCCTGATCGATCCCACCAGACGGATATTGATAATTACTAGTAAACGCTTTGCTTGTACCCGGCCACTCCGGACCGTTCGGCACAAATGCCGAGCCTTTAAAATATTTCAACCAAGTACCTTCGTACAGTGCTACTCTAGATTTAAGCAATAGTGCCGCGTGCTTAGCGATGCGCTGCTTACGACCGCCGGGAGCCTGCACTTTTAGTAACATAATGGCAGAATCCAGGTCGGACAAAATAAAACGAGCTACCTCATTGCGAGGAGATCGGCGACTTGCTTGCACTAGAATCTCTGGATCGCTATCGTTCATATTTGCTTTCAGAATAGGAAAATCTCCTACCGTTTGCAGCTTTTGAAAATAGGCCATTGCACGCAAGAAATAGCCTTCGCCAACGTAATGCGCAATGTTTTCGGAAGTTCCGAAAATAGTTCCTGCTTGCCATTTGGGGACGACGGTATTGAGGTAATAGTTAGCTTGAAAAATCGCCGTAAAACTCCATTCTCCACCACTTGCTTCGACGCGTTGCTGCCCAGGTACATAACGATTGTTGACCGATGGAGTAACCATGTTATCGGTGCCTCCATCAATACCGAAAGTACCGTAAGACCAATTGCCATGTGATGGAAATAATTCTGTATAACGTGCGATGGTGTAGGCGGCCAATTGATTCTCTTCTTCCAAGTAATTTTCAGGAATGATTTGAGAAGGTGGTTCAATATCTAGAAACTTCTCACAGGAACTCAAACTCGCCACCGCTCCAATTAGGAGCATATATTTCGTAAAAAATTGATTCTTTAATTTCATGATATCCCTAATTAAAACGTAACACTAAGACCTGCCGACCACACTTTGTTCAATGGATAGACCGTTCCGTTTGAACCTCCATCAATCGTCTCCGGGTCAAATACATTGGAAACTTTCGAAAACGTAAAGACATTCTCACCAGATACGTAAACGCGCATTTTGGAAATGCCCAAGCGGTCCATAGTACCGGCCGGCAACGTATAGCCTAGCATCAAATTCTTTAAACGGAGGTAGGAAGCATCTTGTAAATAACGCGTTTGTACCTGCTGATTTCTGCTTGTGTTAAAAGCTGGTCGGGCATAATAGGCGTCTAAGTTTGATCCCATTGGATCACCTTCAGGTCTGAAAAAATCTTCATGCTCAGTGAGACCAGTAGACCACCACTGATTGGATACCGCTCCCCAGAAATAATAACCACCTTGCCAGAAGTCTCTTTTTCCTACGCCTTGAAAAAATAAACTGAGATCAAAGTTCTTGTAATCTGCATTCAAGTTGAAACCAAAACTGTAGCGCGGTGTGCTGTTACCAATCACTCTTTTATCTCCTGGATTTCCTTCTGTATCATCTCCCCAGTCGATAACGCCATCACCATTAAGGTCTTTATACATGATATCTCCGGCACCCCATTGCTGTCCGATACGATTTTGGCCGCCGTTTGGCAATGTCGCTAAATGAGCATCCATTTCTTCTTGTGTCTTCGCTATGCCGATCGTCTCATATCCCCATATTTCGCCTAACTTTTGTCCGGCACGATACCGACTCAATTGCCCAGCTTCGTTGTTGAACCGAGTTACTGTAGTCTGGTAATCGGAAAGTAGGAATCGAGCGCCGTAGCCAAAGCCACCAGCAGTGCGATCGTTATAACCAATAGTAGCTTCGAAACCTCTTGTTTTCAAATCGGTATTGTTGCTTTGAGGAACTCCTGTTCCCAATGTAGCAGGCAATGTTGGCGCATCTGCCACCATGTTTAATGTTTTGCGAGAGAATACCTCAAAGGAACCGTTCAAGCGGTTATCCAATAAGGCAAAGTCTACACCGATATTCGCCGTGTTGATTGATTCCCAGGTTAGGAATGAACTCACTAATCCCGGTGCACTGGCCGTATTTGGCGAAGTACCGTTTAACAACCATCCGCCATTGGTTACACCAATTGGCATAACAACATATGTAGGATACCAATCATTAGTAGTCTGATTCCCCAGCTCACCGTAAGAAGCACGGAACTTCAACATATTGACGGTACTTGTCCAGTTTTCAAAAAAGGATTCTTTCGAAATATTCCATCCGGCAGATACCGAAGGAAACCAGCCCCAACGGCTACCTTGACGAAAACGAGACGATGCATCATAACGGAGATTTCCTTCGAACAGGTACTTCTCTTGATAATCGTAATTCACCCGGCCAAAGAAACCTGCTGTTGCCCAGTTTTGATATTGCCCAGAGACAATGGGCACTACTAGCTCACCGTTTGGATCTGTACCGGTGGTCAAATCAAGCACCGGTTGATTGGGTGCAATAATTCCATTACGCTGTGCGCCAAGACTACGGTAACCTGTCCACTCGGCCTGAAAACCGACCATCCCCTTGATATGATGATTGCCTAAATACTTGTCGTACTCGGAGTAGGCATTCGCATTATAATAGTTTTCTTTCCATCCGTATTCGTATACGTTAGACGCTTGTTTGAAGAGATAAGGCTCGCCGTTCACATCGTAATTATACAATTGCTGCGAATCCCAATGTCTGAATTGTGTGGATGTACGGTAGTTGATGGAACCGACCGTTTTCCAGCCTGCAATGGGCTCTAGGGTTAATTGCAATTGCTGAAATATAAAATCCTTAGTCGATTTGTCATTTCCTCCATCGCGCATGCCTAATGCGGGAGAAGGCGAACTAAAAAGGTATCCATTCGGATCGTACAATGGCAAAGTAGGCCAACCCTGGCGACCCAAATCGTCATAAAATCCATCGGTCAGGTTGGCCGGACGGGTATAATCTTCCCGTACCAAGCGCGCATTGTAACCTACTGTCACATAATCGGAAACCTGTGAATTGATCTTAGCGGAAACGGCGTAGCGATCGTAATGATCGGTATTAAACGCCATCATCCCACCTTGTCTCATGGCATTTCCAGAAAGGTAGTACGTCGTTTTTTCAGAACCACCGTTCAAGCTCAGGTTGTGTTCCTGACTGAATGCGCGATCTCTGTACATCACATCAAACCAATCCACATTATCATTACCATAGGCATAGCCCTCACCCCAACGGGAAGAATTATTGGGGTCTACAATCGTAGAACCCGTAATCGTTCCGTTCTGATAATCCAGAATGCGTTGTAAATGTGCTTCGCTAAATACCAGGCCGCTATTACCATTGACAGCTGCGCGGTTAAAATATTGTGCGAAAGTATAGGAATCCATCATCTGCGGTAAGGTTGTCGGCGAATTGGCACGAAAGCTATTATTGTAATTGACCACCGTAGTACCCGCTTTTCCTGATTTGGTAGTGACCAAAATTACCCCAAATGCAGCTCTCGACCCATAAATAGATGAAGCACCTGCATCTTTTAGTACGGATATGCTTTCAATATCCTGCGGATTCAATGCTGTAAGCGAACCTTCAGATCCATCAATCAATACGAGTGGAGATGAAGATGAACTGCCGATGGTACCCAATCCCCTAACGTTGATCGAAGCCCCGCCCTCCAACGAACCGCTGTTTTGTGATATGTTTAGTCCTGGCGCTAAGCCTTGTAATGCCTGCACAGCGCTTTGAACAGGTCTGTTCTCCAATTGCTTTGCGTCTACAATGGCCACGGAGCCGGTTAAGTTGGTTTTCTTCTGTGTTCCAAAACCTACAACGACTACTTCTTCCAATGCGTCTCCGCCTGAGGTCAGCATCTCTACATTGAGCGTAAATTCTCCATTTGCACCAGCCGTTTGGTCGGCTAAGTTGATCGTCTGCCGTTGATATCCCATCGCGGTGATGATCAATGCGTCCGTTGCGGTAACCGTGATACTAAATTGTCCTTGTTCATTGGTGGCTGTTCCCTGCTGTGTGCCCTGTATTTGAACAGACACTCCCGCCAGCGGTGCTCCTTCAGCAGTTACCTTTCCCTTCACTTGCCTGCTTTGTGCATGGGCGTGGTGGAGTGCAACTGCGATCACAAAAAACATCAATAAGATGCTTTTAATGAGGTTACGATTTTTTCTCATTTCTTCTGGTAATTAAGATTTATGTTTTTCTTATCGATTAGTAGCCGATGGTATTAGGTTCATTGTGGTACACACTGTCGTGTGCACTGGCTTGGATCGATTAGTTATCGACAAATCTCTCTAAAAAAAATGCCCACAACGTGGGCATTTTCATATTTAAAAAGGGGTGAATTCGTTTTCCAACTTACTCAGAAGCTTTTTAGAGCATATTTTTACCCATTGGCTAGTTCATTTAATAATTCCATGAGTCGTGCCATTTGAAGAACAATAATCCGTCGGCATTAAACTCGATAGGTAACCAAATGTACCGGCTATCTTTCAAATTTTTCGGATTCCACCGATCTGCCATAAAGATGAATGTATCCTTTTTGCCTTGCACTGGAAGTATATGTGTACTTTGAGATTCGAATGTCCTATTTGCTCCAGATCCTAGGGCAGGATTGTCGTGGAGCGTCCATTCACCAAGCATGTTATCAGCAGTTAACAAACGTGCCGCGTTGGGCTCCCAACCCGTGCAACCTGAGGTAACCATGAAGTACTTTCCATCTTTCTTTACTAAAGCAGGCGCTTCATTATGCCCTCCTGGTTCTACGCGAATGTATTTACCCGTGTAGCCGAGATAATCTTCGGTGAGTTCAGCAATATGAATGGTCAAATTATCTTCCGATGAATAGACATGATAGGCCTTCTGATCGTCGTCGACAAATAAAGTCATGTCGCGCGCCATCTGGCCTCCTTGAAAATCTCGCCGTACGAACAGTCCGCCCTTGATGGCTTCCATCCAGCTTGGCGTCCACCAATCCGGATGATCTTTTGTCGTAACACGTGATTTACGCTGGGATGTAGACATATTCAAAGGCCATTTCTTCGCGTTGACACGACCAGCTTTATGATAGGTAAATGGTCCTGTAGGATTATCGCTGGTGGCTAATCCTACATAAGCAGCCTCGTAGCCACGCCCTTTGAGTTCTAAGTGGAAGTACATCACGAATTTCTTGGTCTTTTGATTGTAGATCACTTTCGGGCGCTCAATAATACTTCCACGCGTGATCGGACTGGTGGTATCACTTGAGGTAGTCAATGCCAATCCTTCTGATTTCCAACGATATAAGTCTTTAGACGAATACACGGTTACGCCCTGAGATTCTTTGCCACCTCTCTTTTCTCCATACCAATAATAGGTACCATCGTGATGCAGCACACCACCACCATGCGCGTTGATATGTTCTCCGTTTTGATCTAACCACAATTCTCCGGGATGAAATGCCTTTTGCGTATCCACTTTTGCTTTGTCTCCCGCATCCTTTTGATACACACGTACGTAGTCGATTTCATACCTGGCAGGCAACAGCGAATTGTCGATTTCTCCACCATTATCGCCACCTAAAGCCAAGTTCAAGAGCATATAGTGGGGTTGTTTGAAAGGGTAAAATCCGGATCCATCTTTATTAGCAAGCTTTTCTTGCGAAACTTTGTTCATCAAGACATCATCCACATATAGTGCAATCTCCTGCTCGTCCCAGTCCATCCGCCACACATGAAACTCCGACGCCCATTGATCTCCTCCTAAATCGGCTACCGACTTTTTGCCGTTGTGCCATTCTGCTTTCCAACGCTGATTCGTTCCTACGGCGATATTGGCCAGCAAATTGCCTTGGTAGTACTCCATAATGTCAATTTCTCCATTAGATGGCCATTCGCGGTCTACGCCTAAAGTCCAAAAGGCAGGCCATATTCCTTGCCCGACAGGGATTTTTGCACGCATTTCAAATCGTCCATACTTCCATGCTTTTTTGCCAGAAGTATTGATCGAAGCAGAAGTGTATTGAATTTTTTCTCGCGATGTTGACCATTGGGTACTCCCTTTTTCATAAGTTGGATTGCGTTTGGTCTCTTGTCGGGCCTCTATCACCAAAACGCCATTTTTAACAAAAGCATTTTCTTCCTGATACCATTGGTCTTCGTGGTTGCGCATAAAACCCTTTTCAAAATTCCAAGTACGGAGGTCGACCGCGCCTGTTCCTTCAAATTCATCCGACCAAACCAATTGATAGTGCTGGTTTTGGGCATAGCAGATCGCCATAAAGTGAAAGACAAAACAGGTTAAGATGAAGCTCTTATTCATAGGTAGTATATTATGGTTGAGTATAAAACAAAATTATACTATCGGCATTTCTCATAGAGGGTCAAATTCACCAAAACAAGGGTACATACTGCCTATTATAGCATTTTTAACGACCCTTTTTGTTTTTTAGCCGTTCGATGTAACACATATTCTTTGCGTTAAATTTGCTTTAAGTTTTTATTAAAGTTATATTTATTCAAGGGAAGTGCTATGAAGCTTCTTGTCTGAAAGACTAACCACCTAATGAACATTTTGATACTCCTATTTTTATTCGCGACGGCGATATCGAACGTAAAAGCTGAAAGCAATCCAGCAATCCGCTACGTTGGCATCGAGCAAGGTTTGTCCAATAACAATGTCACATCCATATTCGAAGATAGTGATGGATTTATGTGGTTCGGTACGTTCGATGGCCTTAACCGCTTCGATGGTGATCAATTCATGGTGTTCAAAAATCAACCGGAGGACCGTCTTTCTTTGCCAGATAATCGGATCACTGACATTTCGCAGGATGCTAACGGCAGATTATGGGTGGCAAGTAAATCTGGTTTCGCAAAATTGGATGCTGATTACACCCATTTTCAACGTGTTAGATGGAAAGATTATCTGCCTTTCCGATCTGATCATACGACGATATCTGCTAGCGTCAATCAACTCGCTTATTCGGCTACGCATGGAATCCTCGCGGCGACATCCCTCCATGGTTTGCTACAGGTAAACACAGAAAATGATCAACCATTGGCCACAAAAATCCCACTACAACTGAGCAATGGGCAAAAAAACCTAGACTACAACGCACAGGGTGTGGTGTCCACCAGTGCAAATGAAATTTGGGTATTTATCCATAATCATGGACTTTGTCGATTGAATCCGCAAAGCAATGCGTTGGAGGTAGTAGACGATCAGATTAAAAACAGCGTCGGTATAAAAGTGGACGAAAATGGCAGGTCTATCTGGGTGGCATCTAACGAAAACAGACATACACTCTACGAATTTGATCTCCGTAAAAAAGCATATAGCACATACCAGATAGATCCGACTCTTGTACCGTTTGAAATCACCGCGCTATACGCCAAATATGAGAAGGTTTTCCTGGGATCAGAAGGGAAAGGAATCATCGAATTTGACAAAAGGACAAACCAATTCCAACAATATCAAAAAAATACAAACTGGATGAAAAGTATGACGGTGTACAGCATGTACATCGACCAGATGCAACGAAATTGGATCGGAACACTCAGGAGCGGCATCCACGTGGTGGATAACAGGTTAGCCCGATTCCACCTCATTCAGCCTGGTTCTGCGACAGATCGGCAAAATGCAAAAAATTTCATTCTGTCTTTTGCCAATGGCAAAAACAACGACCTCTGGATTGGAACAGATGGTGCCGGGATGATGCATTGGAATCGAAAAAAACAATCCTTCACACATTATGCTGCTGACGACAACACACATACAGGAAAGCTTAATAACAACTTTATTACGGGCATATTAGCGGACGAAAATGGTTTTGTATGGGCAACTACGTACGGAGGTGGCATAAACCGATTAGATCCAAAAACCGGCACATTTAAACAGTATATCTGTTTTTCGCCCAAAAACAATCGAGTGTATTCGGCTACTTGGAAGATTTTTGAAGACAGTCAAAAACGAATATGGGCTAGTACTATCCATGGCGGCGGACTATTTTGCTATAACGCTGTCACCGATCAATTTGAAGTGAAAACAAACGATATCATTGATGTGCTGAGCATTTTTGAAGAAGCACCTGAAGTGATGTGGTTTGGCAGTTGGTCTACGGTAACGATGCGCAACTTCAAGACGGGCGAGCAAAAAGTGATCAATACGGATTTCCCGGTGAGAGACATTTTTACCGACAACGACGGATACGTGTGGCTAGCTACTGAAGGCGGTGGATTACTCCGTTACGAAAAGTCAACTTGCAAACTCAAACGGTACTCTGAAAAAAATGGGCTGCCAAGTAACACGGTGCTGAATATTTTAAAAGACAACACGGACACATTTTGGCTATCTACTTACAACGGATTATCGAATTTCAATCCTAAATCGGAAATATTCACCAACTATTATGATTCTGATGGGTTACAGAGCAATCAATTCAGCTATAATGCGGCTATAAAGTTGCCAGATGGAAGCCTCGCCTTTGGAGGTATTCACGGCTTTAATCTATTTCACCCGACGCAATTGAAATCGCTTCAGCGTAATTCCAAAGTAGTATTTACGGCGTTGAATATTAACAATAAACCCACGAATCAATTTACCGAATCAAAATCTTACAGTTCGGCAAATCATATCGAGAAACTTACTATTCCATTTAGTAATGCGGTACTCAACGTTCATTTTTCGGCGCTCGAATACTCCTTCCCTACCAAAATCAAATACGCTTACTATTTGGATGGGTGGGATAAGGATTGGAACTATGTAGACAATCTAAAGACGGCCAATTACACCAATGTTAAAGAAGGGAAATACACCCTGCGCATTAAATCCACCAACGCAGATGGTGTTTGGAGTGATTCGAAAAAAACATTGCAAATTATAATACTTCCGCCTTGGTGGCGTAGCATCTGGGCGTATCTAGCTTATTTAGCTTTATTTGCAACCGGCATCGTGGCCTATCTTCGATACGACCGCAAGCAAATACGATTACGATACGAAATTGATCTTGCAAAAGTGAATGCGGAGAAGAAGAAAGAGCTACACGAGAAGCAAATCGCATTTTTTACGCACATCGCTCATGAGTTTCGAAATCCGTTGACGCTTATCGTCAACCCGTTAAAAGAAATGAGCAGTGAACCAGAAAATCACATCGATCGGGAGGATATACAAGGGGTGTACCGCAACTCAAAACGTCTACTCAATTTGGTGGATAAGCTGCTCCTTTTTAGGAAGACTGAGAGTGGCATGGATCGATTGCGCCTTGTACAAGCCGATATTGTGAGTCTTACACGAGAAGTGTTTACCTGTTTCCAACAGCAGGCTACGTTGCAGCACATTCACTACGTATTCGATAGTAACATTAACCACCATCTGCTTTTGGTCGATCGAGAAAAGATGGAAATTTGCCTTTTCAACCTGATTAGTAATGCATTCAAATACACGCCAAATGGCGGCAGCATTCGCATTGCATTACACTATCGTTCTGTTGATTTTTCGATTCAAGTGATCGATACCGGGTGTGGCATTGCGAATCAGCATAAAGATCAAGTCTTCCATGTCTTCGAGCGAGATTACATTGGCAATAGCAACAATAAAGGTGGATTTGGAATCGGTCTTTTCTTAGTAAAAAGCTTCATATCTGCTCACAAAGGTAGTATCGCGCATCGTCCGCATTTCCCTGCGGGAACACAGTTCGAGATTTTGCTGCAAAATGGAAAAGCACATCTTTCGGAATTTACGATTTTCGAAGATGTGGTAGAGCACAGCGCGAGCATTGACGAATATATAGCAACGAGCTCCGCGAGAAAAGCATCGAACGACAATGCTGTTGTGGAGAACGCGACCAATGTGAGTAACGATTCGAATATCACAGCACAAGAGCTAACTCGAGATTACCAAAACGTGGTCACCGACAAAAAGGCCATGGTGGTGGTGGATGATAATGCGGAAATTAGAAAATACCTCCGCAAGATGTTTCACAACGAATTTGAGATACGTGAAGCAGACTGCGCTGAAACGGGGATCTCTTTGATTGAGCAAACGCCTCCAGATATCATCATCAGTGATGTGGTGATGGGTGGTATGTCTGGCATTGATCTCTGTCAACATATCAAAAATATTCCTGCGTTGAGCCATATCCCCATCATCTTGCTAACCGCCAGTAACTCTCCCGACATCAAGCTGAAAGGATTGGAAGGAAAAGCAGATGATTATGTAACCAAACCTTTCGAGCGGGAGTTATTAATCGCACGTGTAAACAACCTCATTCAAAGTCGCAGTCACCTACAGCGTTATTTTTACGATGAGATCACGCTGCAACAAACGAATCACAAAATCTCCAAAGAACACCGCGCATTTTTAGAAAAGTCCATTGCTATCGTGGAAGAGAACCTCGATCAGGAAACCTTCAGTGTGAAAGAGCTGGCTGAGCAGATTGGCATGAGCCACTCCAACTTTTACAAACGCATTAAGGCTATTTCCGGTAAGTCAGCCAATGAATTTATCCGCTTCGTACGACTTAGAAAGGTTGCTCAACTGCTGATCGAGACCGATGCTAATGTGAGTGAGGCTGCCTTTGCCGCGGGCTTCAACGATATTAAATATTTCCGAACCCAGTTTTCAAAGGTTTTTGGAATGAAACCTTCTGAGTTTAAAAAGAAATACGATGCACTTCGGAAAAATCATCGCTTAACAATTTGATCATGAATTAATTTAAAAACACAATGCATCGTGCAATAGAGAATCATTTGAAGAAAAAATAGTTGGGCAAGTTAGTAATTTGACAAACATACGATTGGCTTCCTTCGGAGCTGCCTTCGGTGGTCGTCGTCGTGCCTCCTTCTCGTAAAGACGCTCATCTCTTGCTTATATTATGTCTCCAAAAATGTATCTTAGCCACTGTATGGAGGAGATCATCACGCATGAAGAAAAGACGTTCAGTGGAATAAATTACGAGCAAAAGATACTTCGAAACAGGGAATTTGTGCAGTGTACATTCGTGAATTGTGATTTTACGAAGAGCGACTTGCAAGGGAATACTTTTGAAGATTGTTCTTTTAAACAGTGTAATTTCACGATGACTGAAGTGTCGGACACCGGCTTTAGAAATGCAACTTTTATCAGTTGCAAACTTTTAGGCATCGATTTTAGCAGGTGCAATACCTTTGCTTTTTCGATGTCATTCTCTGACAGTTACTTGGATTTTAGTGTTTTTTATAGCATGAAATTAAAAAAAACACTTTTTGAGAGATGTAGTGTAAAAGAAGTTGACTTTTCAAACGCTGATCTTTCCGGTTCGGTGTTCAAAGATTGTGACTTACAGCTCGCCAATTTCTCGGGTGCAAACCTAGAGAAAGCAGATCTTAGAACGGCGCGAAACTTCTCCATCGATCCTTCCGATTCTAAAATAAAAAATGCTAAATTTTCTGTGATGAATCTGGAAGGGCTTTTGGATAGACACAAAATTATAATTGACTACAACATCTAATCCTATTCGTTTTCAGGCTTGATCGTTCTGATTTACTGCATTTTAATAGATTGATCAAGAAGTTGTACACGAAGTAAGTAGTTCGAAGCAGTAATGTATAGCCAGTTATCACTTCCGAAAGCGCAATTTGCGGTGGAAACACCGGTGTGAATACGACCTAAAAGTTTCCCAGTTTTATCTATCACTACGACGCCTTTTCCGGCAGCTATAAAGATATTTCCGTTAGCGTCGACTTTAAAACCGTCTGGTGCTGCTCCATCCTCCGGAAACTGTGAACTAAAATCAAATAAAACTTGAGCGGATCCATTGATCTTGCCTTCTTTTAAGGGATACGCTAGTAAGTAAGGTTTTTTTGGATTACTTAAACCAACATACAAAATGGATTCGTCTGGCGATAGTGCAATTCCATTAGGTTTCTTTACATCTGCGATGATTTGGATTACGGTACCATCTGAAGAAGCTTTGTATACACCATCTTGATTAATTTCCCTGTTGGCTACATCTGAATCCCCGTCTGGCAAACCATAAGGTGGATCGGTAAAATAATAACTCCCGTCGCTATGCTGGCAAATATCATTGGGGGAGTTAAACCGCTTTCCGTCCCAAGAATCCGCCACCGTGACCTTGCCTCCTTTGTCTAATGGCATCCGTGTAATACGCCTGTCACCATGCTCACAGGCTACCAGTTCTCCTTCATGATTGATGAGTAATCCATTTGAGCCGGGCTCATCACTATAGGGCGTTAAACCGGTATAACCCGAAGGTGATAGGAATACTTGCACACCGTCTTTTGAACTCCATTTGTACATCGTATTACGCGTGGGATCACTACATAGTAAATAGCCCTGTTCAGGCACCCAAACTGGTCCTTCTGCCCATTTCAAACTATCTGTTAATATTTCTATCTTCTGATCCGATGCCACAATGTGCGCAAAAGAGTTATCATAGGTATCGATTTTCCCTAATGTTGGGTAGGTCTGGCCTGTAGCTACTATAGCGAATAGCATACATAAAAACGAAAAAGCATATTTAATCATATCTGTTCATTGTAGTTGGCTGTCGATAAGTTTACAAATGTCATGCTACGTTATTCCGTTGATGACATTTTCGCTACTTTTCTTGCTTGAATATACTCTGATGGCGTACTTTTAAATTTCGATTTGAAAACCTTAGTAAAGTAGTTGGGATTGGCAAACCCCATTTCATACGCAATCTCGGAAATAGACTTATCGCTTTTATCCAATAGTTTTTTTGCTTTATCCAACTTGGTTGAGCGAATAAATTCTACGGGTGTCATGCCGGTATATTCCAATAGTCTATTGTATAAAGATGCTCTGCTAATAGATAGGTTTGCACTCAAAGACTCCACGGAAAGTTGCGGATTAGTGATGTTCTCTTCAATATAATGCATTGCTTTCTGGAGAAATTTTTCCTGCTCTGAAACGACTTCAATTTCGGGTGCTACGATAGATAGTTGCTTAGAATATTTTTCTTTAAATGCTTGATTAAGATTCAAAAGGCTATCCACTTTAGCCTTTAAATGCTCCATATCG
Organism: Sphingobacterium sp. lm-10; assembly: GCF_023554555.1. Taxonomy (NCBI): domain Bacteria; kingdom Pseudomonadati; phylum Bacteroidota; class Sphingobacteriia; order Sphingobacteriales; family Sphingobacteriaceae; genus Sphingobacterium; species Sphingobacterium sp. lm-10. The sequence continues at coordinate 492,260 of NZ_JAMJWC010000001.1, read as the reverse complement.
AAAGGCTTATTGATATAATCGATGGCTCCTGATTCCAGACCATAGATAGCACCATTATGCACGTCGGCAGCAGTTAGTAAGATCACCGGTATTTGTTTGGTCCTCTTATCGTGATGCAGCTTCTGTGCTAGCTCTACCCCATTCATAATCGGCATCTGTACATCACTAATGATGATTTCGGGATGATGAAATAGTGCTTTTTGCCAGCCGTCTTGTCCATTTTCCGCTTCGATAACCTGATATAGATCTGCCAAGTGCTCCGTAAGATAAGAGCGAAAATCTGCATCGTCTTCCACGATCAATATTTTCGGTGATTCAGATAGCGTATTTGCTTTTCGACTGTCTTTGCTTTCTGATTGTTCGATGGCTAGACTTGCTGTATCGAGCAGAACACACCGCTTTAAGTGCAAATCTAACGCAAATACACTGCCTTTGCCGACTATACTTTGCACTTCAATTTTGCCGTCATATAATTCTACGAAGGATTTTACGATGGAAAGTCCGATGCCGGAGCCTTGGTTTAACACATGCGCCTGCGCATCTAATTGAAAAAAATTCTCAAATATTTTCGTATGATAAGATAGCGGAATGCCGATCCCGGTATCTTTTACTGCCACGTTCATCTGTACCGTATCTGCATCTGTAATAGCATGGCTAGCATCTACTGTGACAGCGATTTTGCCACCCAATGGGGTAAATTTAAAGGCGTTTGACAGTAAATTAAAGAGTATTCGCTCTACTTTGTCCTTATCAAAGCGCACATACATTTTCTCGCAGCTAGACGATACAGACAAGTCGATCCCCTTCTGAATTGCTAAATCTGTAAACGAGGCGACGGATTGTTTGACAAAGGAGACAAATTCTCCATCCGTGTCTTGCAGATGAATCTCATTTTCTTCCATCTTTCGGAAATCCAACAATTGATTCACCAGACTCAATAACCGTTCGCTATTTCGTTTGACTAATTTTAACTGTTCCGCTATTTTGCCGTTTTCCATCTGGCCTAGCATAGTATCTACCGGACCTTTAATCAATGATATAGGCGTCCGAAATTCATGGCTAAGATTGGTGAGGAACTTAATCTTCATTTTATCCAGATTTCTGAGCTGTTGGGCTTCTTTCCTTTCCTGTTTAATGAGTTGCTTGGCCGTGGCTCTTTCTTGTTCTAAAGCAAATTGAGCTCTTAGTTTTTGTATACCTCGTGCTCTGATGAGTAGCAAACCGCCTATCACCACCATTAGGTATACCAGATAGGCATACAGTGTTTTCCACCAGGGCGGTGAAATAATGATCTCGATAGTGCGCTCATTCTCATCCCAAACGCCATCATTGTTACTCGCCCGTACCCTAAATTGGTATTTACCGGGTGGGATATTGGTATAGTTAGCCGTATGCTCTTTGCCGACCTCCATCCAATCTTTATCAAAGCCCTCGAGAAAATAGGCATACTGATTGTCTTCAGGAACCGTAAAGTTTAATGCCTCAAAGGATATGGAGAAATTCTGATCGTGCCGAAGTCGTATCTGTTTTTCTAACAGTAGCGAGGTACTAATGGGTTGGTCTTTTCCGGGTTGGACGGTTACATTATTAATGCGCAAATTGGTTAATACCACTTGCGCGGGATTTTGGTTTGTTTTTAGATGTTGAGGATAGAAATGATTAAAACCCTGCTGACCACCGAAATATAATTCTCCATCAGGCATTTTTATGCCTGCGCCCAAGCTGAATGCTCCCGCTTGTAGGCCGGCAGAGTGAGAATAATTTTTAAAGGATTGCGTGGAGGTATCATAGCAGCTTAACCCTTGCCCTGTACTGAACCATATCTTACCCTTATCATCTTCTATTATTTTTTGTACAACGCCATTAAGCAAACCATCATTGATCGATATCGTTTGAAAGGTAGATTGTCCTCTTTTTAGTACGCCGACGCCATCTCCATTCGTTCCGACCCAGGTATTTCCCTGCTCATCATGATAGATAGACAAAATATAATTACTAGGTAGCTGATGTGATTGTACATTCATGCTACTTGTTTTACCCGTGTTGGGGTTAATGATCGAAATTCCGCGACCATAAGTACCGACCCATATGTGCTCCGCACCAACTTCTTCTATCGCTCGCACATAGCGCGAAGATTCATATTTTGTGATAGATTTACGATCAGGACTTAATACATTGACACCTCCCCCATTCGTACCAATCCAAAGATTCCCTTTCCGATCTTTTTTAAGTGCAAAAATCTCATCGTTGTTTAGTTCATTTTGCCCTGCCCCCGCCCCGATATGCTGATGCGATTTTGTGAGAAAGTTATAGCCATATAAACCATTGCGGTACGTTCCAATCCATAAAATATCCTTATCTGATTCCAGGGCTAGGACAGCGAGTTCTTTTGGAAGATGCTCCATTTCTTGTTGGCTGCCTGTCTTCTTATCGTACGCGATAACACCATTTCCATCGGTTCCAACATAAATTTGCTTGCCCGAGGCGGCAAAGGCACTTACAATAGCACTTTCTCCCGCATATGAACGTGCTCCAGCAACTGTCCGTAAGTTAAATTCATTGAGGTTATTGTCGTATTTGTTTAAGCCTCCCTGGTAGGTGCCTACCCAGGATATGCCAAAATCATCAATCAGAACAGAACGTATGGAGCGTGTACTTAAACTATATAAATTACTTTTATTGGGCTGATAGTAATCTAATTCAAATGTATTGATATCTAAAATATGTAATCCTTTATCGCTACCAATCCAGAGATTTCCCGATTTGTCGACATCTGCTGCATACAAATTACTACTATGCATTTGATTACCTCTCAGGAGATCTGATGATGATTGCAACGCTGTACGCTGTTTATTTAAGCGAAATAAGCCCTCTGTCGATACAATCCATATGTATCCATTTGCATCTTCCACAATCCCCCGAACTAAGGGGTCTGAGTTGCGCACTCCCGCACTGCTTGGAAGTTTGAAAACAGATTCTAACTTTAATTGTGCATCGTATCGATAAATCGTTTGATCCGATGCGATCCAAAGGCTTTCGCTTTTATCTTTAAACGTATAAGAGGAGATCCTATCTCTCAGCTTTTTGCTGATTTTTTGATAAGGTGTACCAGTTAGCACCGCATGTGTCTCCACATCTATACAGTAGATTGCTCCATATGCACTCACCCATACATTATCCTGAGCATCGCCAGATATGGAGTTGATGGCGGTGCTGATCCCCTCAATAGTTCCGGGATCGTAATGTTGGATACGGTCGGTATTTCTGTCGTAATACGCTAATCCGCCACCATTGGTACCTATCCAGATGCGTCCGTTGCGATCTTCATACAAGCAGGTGACATGGTTCACACCCAGGCCGTCACTTTCATTTGGATTTCGCCGATATATCTTGAAATTCGAACCATCAAAGCGATTTAATCCATCCTCTGTACCTATCCACAGGAAGCCAAAGCTATCCCGGCATAACGCGTAGATGGTATTGGAAGATAGCCCATCTTTTGAATACAAATGTTGAAAATCAATGGAGAGATCCTGGCTCCTAGCAGAACTTATTATTCCAAATACAAATAAGAAATACCAGGCAACTTTTTTCATAGACAGCTAGCTTATCAAAGGCGATAAAGAATACGTTTATATTGGTTACGCATACAAATAAATGTCGCGTTGACAATAAAGATAGTAATTACCTCCGGAACATCATGTATGTTTATGGGCAATGATAAAGGACGTATGGCGTTAGACACACGACTTAAATGGCTTTCGACGATGATACGGTTGCCTATTTACAAGACAAAAACCGTCAAAAATCACCCTGTCACTTGTCAATCGCGAGAAAACAACCAAAGAACAAGTAACAAGGTGAAAATATGCTATTTATAAACGAAAGCGGCTAATCTACCGACATGTAAGAATGTCCATCTATCAGCAGCGTGTATTCGCTCACCATACTAATCGTATCCAGGGTTCTGGTATATTCCGCGATCTCCCTCCATCGCATCCAATTGCCCCAGTGGGATCGGGCGCAAATAGTGAAAATTCTCAATATTTCGCTGAAATACAATCGGTGTTCTATCTCCGATATTCGGTCCGCAGATGGTGTAACTCGATGCAAGCTGCGTCCATTTCTGCGTACGCACCAAATCGTGCCAGCGGTATCCTTCACCAAAATATTCGCGCGAGCGCTCGGCTAGTATATATTCAATGGTGATTTCTGCTGGAGTAGATGCGATCATCGCCGCGCTGTTGTCCTCAATTCTCTCTGTATTGCCATTGTTATCCCAGCGCCATACACCTGCACGCGCACGTATAACATTCACCAAATCTCGCGCGGTGAACCCCGCTCTGGTAGATGCCCCTTTTACCGCCGCTTCTGCCGCCACGAGATACAGCTCCGAAAATTTTGCAGCCGTAAATGGCCGCGTGCTTCCTGCATTAGGCTCGCCCAATCCACTTCCGCTATCCGTACGATATGGACCCAATTTCCATAATCCAGGATATATCCTGCGGCTAACTCCACTAGGCGAAATCACAAAATCAGCACGTCCAGGCAAAACACCAGCGCCTACGTTGCTATTAAATGGCGCACCATAGCTGATCGCCTGAGTTGGTTCTTCGTTTAGAAAAGTTAAAATGGCATCTCCAGGATTTACCGGAAGATAATTAGCGTTATATAGTGGCCCTTGAATACCTGCTTTATTCCAGTTACCTCTATAAACGGTAGTAAACGTACCGTCGTACCTAGAGTCATTTGTCTTATCGGCAAAGGTATTGGACAACGCTCCGATGGTCGGTGCCATCCGTACCCAAGGACGACCCAATGCTTGTGCTGCTTCTCTTTGTACCGAACTTACGGCAGACCACGCGGAGCTGGAAGAGCTGCTTCGAATTTCTGTGTAATTCCAGGTAAGCATCCAACCGGCAAAGTTATCTGGTGCGCCACCGTTCCCCCAGGTGAGACTTCCACCGTTATAAAACTCACTTGTCTCGGTATGATCCGCATAAAGAAGCAACTCATTGTTACGGTCATTCGTAGCCAAATTCACATCATAATATGTTTGTTGTAATCGAAATGGGCCTGGATTTTCGATGCCCTGTACCGCCACGTTATAGGCTTGTTGAAAATACCACTGGGCGTCGTGACCATCCGGGTCAATGCGATCCGCGGCAGGATATGTCGGAATATTATTTGGATTTTCTAACCACCAGCCGTACGTAAGATAGGCTTTCGCTAAGTACAGGCGTGCCAGGGTCTTGGTTACGCCACCCACTACTCGTCCGGTTTCTGGGAGGTGTTCGGCTGCATGTAACAGATCCGGAAAGATGGCTTTGGTGTATACTTCGGGCACTGTATTGCGTACAGAGCTACGTGTAGTGCTGGTATTGAATGTCAACTCGCCGGCACCCAAATCCAAAGGTACTCCGCCAAAGGTCTGCGCCAATAAAAAGTAGTCAAATGCTCTGAAGAACCTCGCTTCTCCGATGTGTGCTTCTGTAACACCATCTACCTGCTGTGCAAATTCTATAATACCATTTGCGGTGTTTATATTACTAAAACAAATTCCCCATATCGCGTCGGCACGGCTGTTCTCCGCATTCATCAGGGCACGTCCACTCAAATCCATGACCAGAAAGTTTTGGTCAGCCTGTTGTGCATACGTCACCTCGTCTGTACCCGTCAACAGGGTATTATACCAATAGGCTTGTCCGTAAATCCAACGTAAATGGGCATACATGGATGTCAAACCGCCCATGATACCGCGTTCGGTTTCAAAAAATCCGGGTTCGTAAATACTTCGTGGCTGCTCCTCCAAGATCTTTGAACAGGAGCCAAAAGTGGCTACTAATGCTAAAGCACTTATCTTTATATATTTTGTTATCGTCTTCATAGCGAATGTTTTAAAAGGTCAAATTAACACCAAATAAGAAAGTACGTGTCGCGGGTGCGTTCGTTCCGATAGTTAGTAAACGACTTTGGTGAGATGCTACAGCCGTATTCTGGTTAGCATAGGAATTGGTCTCTGGGTCCATACCTGTCGCACGGTGAAATGGCGAGAAGAATACAAATGGATTCTGTACCATAACATACAAGCGTAAACGATCTAAGCCTGCACTCTCCAATAATCTGGAATCGTTGAAGTTATAACCCATTGTCATGGTTCTGATTTTTAGGTAAGAGGCATCAAAGTAGCCTAATGAATTACCGTATTTTGGATTGTCACCACTCATCAGACCACCCGGTTTAGGATAGCGTGCGCCGGTATTCTCTGGCGTCCAGTAATCCACTTGCACGTTATTGGTACGGCCCGACATCAAGTTGAGGTATCCTGAGGCAGAATGCAACGTACTGATTAATACGCCACCTTGCTGAAACATACCAACGACACTGAAATCAAAATTCTTATAGGCTACACGCGTGTTAAATCCACCCATAAAATTAGTCTGCATATCAATAATTTGACGGTCATCGGGACCGATCGGACGTGTGGGCACACCATTTTCATCGAAGCCACCGGTATAATCTACTTTTATCATCCCGACGTTACCTCCTGGCTCTAATACGTTCAGATGTGGATCGCCTTCTTGCCACAATCCGTTGTATTGGTAATCGTATATTACGTCAATAGGATGTCCTACAAACCACCAATTGCTTTCATCCCTGGTTTGCCCGGAAGCCAATTGCGTCAATTTATTTCTGTTACGGTAAAAGTTTACGCCCGCTTCCCATGTCCAACCATTCTTATTCTGGAAAATGATACCATTTAAGGCAAATTCCACCCCTTTGTTTTGTGTACGTCCGACATTGGCGGTGTAGCTTTCCACGCCGGAAGAACCAGGCATTCTCAAGTTGAGCAATAGGTCGTGCGTATAAGTTTCATAGTATTCGGCAGTACCGGACAGACGGTCATTGAACAAAGCAAAATCCACCCCGACGTTGTAGGTTTGGGAATATTCCCAGCCCAATTGTGGATTGGGTAGCTGCGAAACAAAATAACCTACGTCGTAATTATCCGATCCAAAGTTATACGGTCTGGTGGCTAATCGGCCAAGCGTAGCATAAGGATTAATGGCTTGATTGGACGTTTGCCCGTACCCCACACGCAGCTTTAACATGTCGATCGAAGTAACATTATCCATAAAGGGTTCTCTACCGATATTCCATCCGGCAGATATGGCCGGGTAGGTGTGCCATTTCTTTCCCCTTGCCAGGCGGGATGACCCGTCCGAACGGACTGTCGCGCTGATCATGTAGCGATCGTCATAAGAATACATGGCACGCCCCATGTAAGACAGCAGGCCCCATTTTTCATAAACCTGACCATCTGGATTCACGATAATTTCGCCCAGTGCATGCCCAATATTATAAAATTGAAAGGCCGATGCTGGAATATCCCGACCAGACATTTCCGAACGTACAAATTGATTTTCTTCCGCAGAATACAAGGCGGTCAAGTTCAGGTTGTGTTTCGAACCAAAGGTTTTGTCGTAAGTAAGCAAGTTTTCCATCACATAATGGTAGATATGCGAATTATTAATTCCGGCGGTTGAGGGTGAGGTTGCATTGACATTATTGATGCCTTCTCCGGTAAACCAGCCACCATTATTCTGGCGATAATCCAATCCCAGATTAGCACGGTACTTCAATCCCTCCACTCCTGGTATTTTGATTTCGCCAAATAGTGCATTGTAGGTGGCAAATGCTCTGGTTTCGTTGAGCCACTCATCACTCAGATTTTCGATGATTGAACGGGTGGATACCCAATTTTCATTAAGTGGCATCTGAATAGTGCGTTTGAAACTGCCATCTGGATTGTAAGGATTGGCAATCGGAGAATTGGCTAAAAGACCTAAACCCACATGCTGACCAGAGGTTACGTTATAATTACTATTGGTATTGAATCCTAGGCGAATGTAGTCTCCTATACGTTGATCGACGGTACCTCTTAGCGATATCCGGTTATACCCCTGTAGCGGCAACACGCCTTGATCTTTATAATATCCTGCGCCAAAATTATAAGCACCTGTTTCGGTTCCTCCAGAGACTCCCACATCTTGACTAACGACGTATCCGGTACGATACATGAGGTCTTGCCAATCGGTGTCGACATCATCAGACTCGTCAATACCGTTATTAGGAAACATGCCGGCAGCTTGGCGCAAGGCCACAAATTCCGGTCCATTCATCATAGGATATTTGGAAAAGATATTTTGAAAACCTTGAAAGCTGTTGTACGATATTCTGGCCGGCTGACCAAAAACTCCTGTATTAGTAGTAACTAAAATAACACCATTAGCACCCCGTGATCCATAAATAGCCGTTGCAGAGGCGTCCTTTAACACATCTATACTCTTGATATCATTTGGGTTAATATCGCCAATCGAACCGGTAAAAGGAATACCATCTAAGACGATCAGTGGATCGTTACTAGCGTTCAACGAGCGCGTACCCCGAATACGGATCTGCGTTGTCGCTCCTGGCCGAGAGGATGATTGCGATATCTGTACGCCTGGCAATCTACCTTGCAACGCTTGGGTAATATTTGCCGAAGGTACTTCACGCATAGCTTCACCACCAATAGAGGATACAGAACCGGTAACGGCCTCTCTTCTTTGTGTACCGTATCCTACAACAACGACTTCATCGACAGAAATATCATCATCCGAGAAGGTAATGTTTAGCGGTTGGGATAGGGAGGTAACTACCGCAGTTTGCCTAGTGAGACCCACATTAATAAACTCTAAGGTATCTCCTACTGATGCTTGAATAGCATAACTACCACTTGATGTAGATAATGCACTTGTATTGGCACCTCTCAGATTAACCGTTACGCCGGATAATGGTTGACCATTCTTTGAGGTAATGGTTCCGGTGACTGTGCTTTGTGCAAATACGCTGCTACTGATGATGACATTGAGCAGTAATACGTAGATTTTCTTATCGGATCCCCAACATCGCGCGAGTATCCTACACATAAAGGTTTTAAAATTATTCATCAATTTATAATTAAAGGTTTATATTCTGTTAGTTCATTACAGGTTAGTTTATCGGTAGATAAAGTTCTCTTGTGTTTTTTTCAGGCTCTTTTATTCAAAAATTTAGATCTACTGAGTATCCCATGCTATGTGATTTGCCGAGGTAGCATATAGCCCGATCAAAGCCCCGGTAAAGCCACCGGCCACATCAGTGGAAAGGATATTTCCGGAAAGGACATCACCCACCGCTCTATAGTCTGCATCCCCTTGTTTAAAGGAGAACTGGTAATAATCATTCTTGGATGCTACACGCAAACTCAGGTCTTCTGGATGCTTTATTTTTTCCTGCGCTAGAATTGTGGACACACCGTCTGACATTTGCTCTAACACGAGGTAGTATTCGTCATTCTTCTTCGTCAGACCCAATGTATAGTAAAATGCTTCACTTTGCATACAGGTGATACCTGCAAGATCCTTGTGCGATCTAGGCAGGTAATTCAGGTCCACCTCGGCCGTAAAATCTTTATGCTGCTGTCTATAGAAGAGTGCGGAGATTGGTTTCTTTTCGTTTATGCTCACTGCCGAAGGGCTGATGTGTAGACCTGAATCATGCCGCCGCAGAAATTTTTCACGCGAACCACGTAAGGCTACCCAACGCGCATCTAACTCGGTCTGCTGAAAGTTATCCTGAAAGCTGAAGTTTCCATTGGGAAAATAGCGTCCTGTTTGCGTCTGGTTTGAAACGCCCTCTGGCATGGGAACGTAGGGTTTTAAAGCTTCCATGCCTCCTGCGAATACGGGCCATTTCCCAGTCCAATCTACAGGAAGTATAAAAGTCTCCCGACCGGTGTTGACTAGATTATTACTGTTTGGGCGCACCGCTAAAAAGACTCCATACCATGCTCCGCCGGGACCTTCCACCAAATCCGCATGCCCAGCCCATTCTACCCGATCTGTCCTTGATTTATCCAAATGTCTTTGAGAGAGTATCGGATTGGTAGCAGCAGGTTTAAACGGACCGCGCGGGCTATCTCCGATGAAAATCACTTCGCTATGATTGCCTCCTGTTCCTCCTTCTGCGCACATCAAAAAATACTTTCCATCCTTTTTATAGATATGTGGCCCTTCTATCCATATCGGCTTTTCCTGAATATCCACCCCTCCATCGACAATGATTTGGTCTGTACCGGCAATCACCTGATCTTTTTCCAGATCGTAATCCCAAATTTTGATGACGCGATGTCCTTTGTATAGTTCCTTCCCTTCGTCGGGCGCATCGTTGTGTACGATATACGCTTTGCCATCGTCATCAAAGAATAACGCCGGATCGATACCATCAAAATTCAATTTGATCGGATCTGTCCAATCTCCTTTTTTAGGATCATCCGTCTTCACCACCATGTTTCCTATCCCGGCAGAGATTTGCGTCGTGACCATATAGAAGGTATCATTGTGTGGATTGTATTGAATATCCGGCGCATAGATTCCTTCGCTAATCCCCGCATTTTTGACGTCAAGCTGGCTTTCGCGATCCAGTACATGTCCTAATTGCTTCCAATTAACCAGATCCGTAGAATGAAATATGGGTACGCCAGGAAACATCACGAAGGAGGAGTTGACCAGATAATAGTCTTCTCCTTTTCTGGTGATACTAGGATCGGGATAGCATCCTTGGAGAATAGGACTATAAAATTGGCCTTCCGGCAAAGGATAATTGTCATACACGGCATCATTTCCTGTATAGTTAAAATTGCTGAAAAGGGCTTCTGTTCCAGATGTCGCTGCATCTTGCTGACAAGCGCCGAAAAGGAAAACACTACTTGCGTAAAGCAAAGCGCTCGATATATTTTTTAGCTTTTTTATCATCATGTCGTTTTATGGTCTATCTAATTGTGCGCCGCATCGTGTAGTTCACACAGCGCTCATTCGGGGTTAATTAGTTATGATGCTTTAGATCTAATTTAATTTTCTGGAGATCCTCCAGTTGGTGTACCGGCTTTTCGACCGACGAAGGGATGGGCAAATTCGAAAATGTTTGGAAGTACAATAAAACGGCATCTTTCCACCAAACGGCATCTTGTGCTTGAATTTTTAACTTTGCCTGCACCTCTGCAAACCGCTCGGTATCCACATATTTCTCTAATTGATCCCAGGTGTTTTCAAACGCTTCTGCTTCTTGAACTCCACCATCGTAACGGAAACAGAGTTCATCCCACAGGGTATTTCCATTCTGCGTTTTGTGAAGCCAAGGCAGATGATGAAACCACAAGAGCAGGGTCTCGGGGCAGGTTTTTGGATCGCTATACTGTTGCTGCACAGGCTCATGGTATTGAGCAACCGCATTGCTCCCGCTTGCAGTACGATCAAAACCAACACCATTCACGTCCGCATTATGATAATACCAGGGCATCCAGTCCGGTCTTCCTCCTGCTACATCTCCCCATGGTTCAGGCCCGTAATGGTGATCGAAGGCGAATATATGATGCAGTCCTAAAGGCATCATGTAGTTTACCGCCGTTTCACGCGAAGCAAGCATCAGATCTTTGACCGGAGCGACGAACGCTTCCTCGTTTGTGAAACTTAATCGGATCCACTCCTCGGCGATATCTTCCGATGAAAGCTGATGATTCCAGGCCAGTCTTCCGTAGGCGTACCAATTGGCTTGCGCAAAATGGTGCCCTGTCCAGTTGGCATCCTCTCCGATATTAGCGACTCCAGCTATCGCCGTTTTAAAGCCGGGACGAAAGGTTCCATCGGTCATCTTCGCCACGGTGCTTACCGGACCGTGCGCATAGGTGTCTGCGTCTAACGTTTCCTTAAAAAGAGGCGCTAGATACACTAGGTGGTTCGAAAAACCGAGGTATTCTTGGGTGATCTGAAACTCGACCATTTGATTGGATTGCTTCATCGCGCCAAACAAAGGATGAAAGGGCTCACGAGGCTGAAAATCTATCGCCCCATTTTTAATCTGTACGATTACGTTGTCTCTAAACTGACCATCAAGCGGCTCGAATTCCGTATAAGCCTGCTTTGCCCGATCTTCTGATGTCGGATTGTACACAAATGCGCGCCACATGATCATCCCTCCAAAAGGCTTTACCGCATCGGCCAACATATTTGCGCCTTCTGCATGGGAGCGGCCATAATCCTGAGGGCCAGGTTGTCCTTCCGAATTTGCTTTTATTAAAAAGCCACCAAAGTCTGGAATTTGTGCATAAATCTCGGTTACTTTAGCTGCCCACCAGCCCTGTACTTCCGGACGTAGCGGATCGGAATCTGGCAATCCTCCCAGTACGATGGGCGACGAGAAATTAGCCGAAAGATAGACCTTAATCCCATATCGCCTGAATAGATCTGCTAATGCTTTTACTTTATGGATATAGGACGGAGTCAGAATTTGTGGCGAGGCATTTACATTGTTTAAAACGACAGCATTGATACCTACGGAAGCATTGGCACGGGCATATTGCTCGTATCGCGGTGATAGTTGATGAGGCAATTCGTCCCAAAGCCACAACGAGTGCCCTGCATACCCTCGCTCTACGGTACGGTCTAAATTATCCCAGTGATTGAGCATGCGGATATCAAACGAGGGAATCTCCGTTAATTCGATTTTATCTGCTGTATTTTTGCCTGTCTGCTGCCATTGGAGCAAGCGATAGGCTCCATACAATAAACCAATGGGTTGCTGGGCGATCACCGTGATGCGCTTGCTATCTCCTTGGATATGAAAACCATCTTTGAGCTGCTTTTGCTGCGCATCCAGCTTTAACTCCACGTCTTGGCCGACCCAGTAATCTGCCAACTCTTGTACGGCTAATTTAGCTGTCTCGTCGGTACTTTTGGTCACAATCGTTCGCTGCTGAGATACTGCTGGCGCAACGCGCTGGTATCTTAGCCAAAGCTGACTACCATCTTCCGCAAAAAGCGTAACTAATGGCAAAAGCACGATAAGAAGGGTTAAAAAATATGGTTTATTCATCCATTGCATCGAAAATTCTATTTAATAATTCCACTATAACTCATTGATCACGAACGCTATATCAGCCCTAAAATCATTGGCCTTGAATCGTTTTAATTTGCCCGTTATCGTCGTATTCCAATGCGACGACCTTCATGCTCCGCAGCCAGGTTTTCCCTTCGGACGGCACGCAATCGTGATAAAATAGATACCAACTTCCTTTAAATTCTACGATACTGTGGTGTGTTGTCCAGCCTACGACAGGCGTTAAGATGACACCCTGATATACGAATGGCCCATATGGATTATCGCCTATGGCATAACATATTAAGTGCGTATCCCCAGTGGAATAGGAGAAGTAGTATTTGTCTTGGTATTTGTGCAACCAAGACGCTTCAAAAAACCGCCGTGCTGTATCTCCTTGTTTTAGCGGGTTTCCCCGTTCATCCACGATAATTGCATCGCGCGGGTCTTCCGCAAACGAAGTCATATCATTGGAAAGACGTGCTACTTTTGGCGCCAGAGCATCCTCATTAAACAAGGGCAAAATGGAACCTTCGCCCAATTTATTGTTGCGATAATACTGCAGTTGTCCGCCCCAGATGCCGCCAAAGTAGATATAATACGCACCATCGCTGTCACAAAAAACACAAGGATCTATGCTATAGCTGCCCTTGATGGGATCATCTAATGGAATAAATGGTCCGTAGGGTTGTTCGCTGACGGCTACGCCCAACCGAAATATATCCGTCTTATCCTTCAAGGAGAAGTACAGGTAATATTTTCCATCCTTATGCGCTACGTCCGAATCCCAGAGTTGCCTTCCGGCCCACGGGATGTCTTCCACACGGAGCACTGTGCCATGATCGGTTACTTCTCCATCCACGCTATCCATTGAAAAAACGTGATAGTCCTTCATATCGAAGTGATCGCCGTGGTCATTTTCCGGTTTACCGCTTTCCCAATCGTGCGATGGATAGATGTATATTTTATCATTAAATACGTGCGCCGATGGATCAGCCATGTAATCTGCCGGAAATAAATATCTTGGTTCGTTCATCATAACTTTTAGTGTATTTAACCTCGTGCTAAACGGACAATTTCTTGGACAAAAGGCTTTGGTTTGAATTGTCTATCAAATAATAAGGGGTAATCGGTACGTCCTGGAATTGGCCAGCCATTTTTCCAGGAATCGTGATCTCCTACTCCCCATACGGTTACCCGGGATATCTTATCGCTATGCTTCAAGTATAGCTTAAAGAAGCTGATGTAGCGATCGCCTAATTTTTCCATGATGCTGTCTGGCAAGCCATCTGGATAAGGATTGAGTTGCTTACTATAGGCATAGGTTTCACTCACTTCAGCTCCCATATTCTCCCGGGCATGCGGCAATACAGAAATGTCTAGTTCGGTGACCATCACACTGGCACCGGTTTCCGAAAAGGCTAAAATAGTTTTCTCCACTTCATCAATGTCGGGGTGATGCAGTCCTTGATGCTCCTGCATACCTAAACCATGTAGCGGCAAACCTGCTTTTAGTATGCTTTTCGCTACTTTGATGATGCCCTCTCGTTTAGCGGGCAGGGCTGTTGAATAATCATTGTAATACAGCTCTGCATCGGGATCTGCTTCGTGGGTAAACCGGAAAGCCAGCGGGATAAAATCTTCTCCGATAATTTCATAGAATTTACTTTTTCTATATTCCCCGTTGTCTAATACGGCTTCATTTACGACATCCCATCCGGTGATCTTTCCCTTATATCGGGATACGACCGTGTGAATATGCGTCCGCATTCTTTCTATCAGCACATCACGAGAGACATCCTGACCATTTTCATCCACAAAAAACCATTTGGGTACCTGCGAGTGCCAAATGAGCGTATGACCAATAAGTTGCATGTTATTTTTTTGTCCAAAGGCGACAAAGCGATCGGCATCTTTAAAATTAAACTCACCTTCCCGTGGTTGTAGGTACATGCTTTTCATACAGTTTTCGGCCACGATCGAGTTAAACTGTTGCTCCACCAAAGTGATTGCATCCTGATCTCGTTCCCAGATTTGATCTAGGTTCAATGCTGCACCGATATAAAAGCGATCCTGAAACGCCTCCTTTAAAATTAGTGCGTTGCTAGTCTCCGTCTTAACCTGAGAATTGCTGGACGAGCAGGCAATTCCTGTCGCCATAATACTCGCTATTAGTGTTATTTTAATCCTGTTCATAATTCATTTAATGCTTATGGCGATATTCTATCTCGTAATTAATTTTATCAATTTGTGCATCACTTAAATCGTACTTGGAAATGATGTATAAGGCCAGCACCAATAGCAATGCGGGGATAATGGCGACCAGCCAAAGTATTCCTTGTTCTGCAAAAGCAGATTGTACCATCGTATTGTGCTGATCGAAGCCAACAAATGCCAGTACCAGTCCGGGAACTACGCCACCGAGCGCCATACCGGCTTTATAGAAGATGCCCGTTAGGGCGTTAACAATACCGGAAATGCGTTTTCCAGTCGTATATTCTCCATAGGAAATGACTTCGGGGACTAATGCCCACATATAACCTGTTGCTACGATGACGCCGCTAGATTTGACGAATTGAGCCATCAACACTAACCAGACTTGTGTCTTCAAGGCAGGGACGACAGAAATAACGTACAGCAGTATCATCCCTACAATAGCGATCGTTAAGAAGACGTAAAACATTTGCTTTTTACCAATTTTTCGTTTGATAGCGGGTACTAAAGGCATGAAGATAAAGGCAGGTATAGACCCTAATGCCATAAAATAGGGCAACATATCAGGCGCTTGTACATTGTAGATCATATAATATGATCCGGCAGAATTACCGATCGCCATCATAGCGAATGCGGTGATGAAAAAGAAAGCTAAGATGCGCAAGGGTTTATTGTGTCGGAATTCCGTCCATAGGTCTGACACTTTCACATTTTCGGTTTCTTTCTCATCCATCACTACTCGTTCTTTGGTCTGCGTGTAGCAAAAAATTAACAA
This sequence comes from Sphingobacterium sp. lm-10, assembly GCF_023554555.1. Lineage (NCBI taxonomy): Bacteria > Pseudomonadati > Bacteroidota > Sphingobacteriia > Sphingobacteriales > Sphingobacteriaceae > Sphingobacterium > Sphingobacterium sp. lm-10. The sequence goes on along the minus strand of NZ_JAMJWC010000001.1, from coordinate 476,314 downwards.
GAATAAGCCTGCCAGCGCATAGATGGTCATCGTGATGAACCAGGCTTCTCCAGATACTTGCGAATTGATCTTTCCATCTGGCGAAAAAAACTGCACAACAATAGGTACACCATACCCCACGGCCAGGCCACCGAGATTGGCCATAAACATGCGAGTCGAGGTTAATTTTGTAATCTCATCGGTGTCTCTGGTTAAGGAAGCGTTCAAAGCTCCATAAGGCACATTGATGAGCGTATATAACATGGATAAACCGACATAGGTAATGTATGCGTAGGTTAATGAGCCGGAAAAGCCATTCCAAAAACAAAGTATGGCAAATCCGGTGAGTGGGATTCCTCCAAGGAGTAGATACGACCGATATTTACCGATCTTCGGGTTACTTTTGTCTACGTATGCACCTACGATCGGGTCCCATAACACATCTATGATCCGTACAATGAGGAACATGACACCTGCTGCTGCCGCAGAAATTCCGAATACGTTGGTATAGAAAATTAACAGGTACATGGAGACGGTCTGATAAATAAGATTTTGCGCCAAATCGCCCGAACCAAATCCTATCCGCTGTACTTGGGATAGCTTGTAAAAGCCTTTTGTTATACCTGGTTGTTGTGTATCTGTGTTCATTGTTGTTTTTATCTATTGCTTTAGGGATGTCCAGTTTATCGCTGTTTGCTTTGCGGTGCTCCCAAATAAGAGGGCTTTAGACCTCCGAAATCAACTAGTATTTTTTGGATCACGATGCCATGATCAAGCGGACGTATTTTTATGGTGTACTCTCCTGCTTTGCTAAATTCGTGCGTTGTCGTGTTTTTGATGATACGCTCGGCTTGCCATTTTCCCAGTTCTCCCCGATAATGGCCATTTATATTCACGACTTCTTCGGCCGAGTCATTGATGGAGATAGCATAGCGTAGACCTCGATTGGAATTGAAGTTCAAAGTGGGCGATGTGCATACTGTTAACTTTGCGGAGCCTACAGACTGTACTTCGATTTTGTATTCCAGGTAAAGATGCTCTTCTATTGGAGCGGTGACCGGAAGGGTCGTGATAGCAGAAGCCGTTTTTCCCAAATTGGGTATTTCTGTCCATGTCGATAAGCCGGCGTTGCTTGCCTGGTTGAAATTCATGGCTTCGATCGCGATATGTCCATCCTGCTCGACGAAAATTTTTGAATTTCCGACGCGGGTACTATCCACATAGCTTACCGCTGGCATAATAGCATGTGCTGGGTTGTTCCAACTAGTATAACCAATTCTGACTTGATCCATCATATGCTTCCACTTACCATCAGAAATGGTATTAAAATGCACCGTTAATAGGGAGTCTCGGACGAAGGATTCTTTCACTTGATCTGCCCAATGATTTGCCCGTACATCATTTTTGGCGGCGTAATAGTCGTTCTTGGCTTTCGCGAAATACATATCATAGAGATTTGACATGCCATTGATTGGAAAAAGCACCAACTGATCAAAACTATCCTTGTACTCGGCAGGTAATACGTTGTATAAGCGCATGGCATCCACCAGGAGATGGCGATAATCCTGCACAACGGTCTCAAACTCGTTGTAGTTTTCTAAGCTGTAGGTCCGGTGATCCAACAACTCGGGGGTTACGCGATGATTGTATTTAGTATACATATCGATCAACCGCGCGGCCTCTTCCGCGTATTCTGCGCCAAATTGCTGCCTGCACCAGGCTATGGTATGCTGGTAGATATTGGATGGATGAAACTGTTTTGGATTCCAAGCCATATCCAAAAAGAATGATATGGGATATTCCATGGGCTTTAGATCCCCCACGTTGACCACCCAGATACGGTCTACTCCATGTTCGTAGGTCAGATTCATCTGTTCCCATACGCGCGATACTTGGCTTACATTTAACCATTTGGTGTTGCGCGGTCCACCGACGTAGTCGAAATGGTAGTACATCCCATACCCCCCTGCACGTGGTTTAGCATCGAGATCTGGTAGCTTGCGCACATTGCCCCAGTTATCATCACAAAATAGTAGCGTCACATCATCCGGCACGCGCATGCCTTCGTCGTAATAGTCTTGTACCTCTTTGTAAAGTGCCCAAACTTGTGGCGTGTGTTTGGCAGATTTGCCCGTTACCTTTTGTATGATTTGGCGTTGGTCTTCGACAATATTTTCGAGCAAGCTGATATTTTGATCATCACTCATCGGTTCGTCGCCATCTCCACGCATGGCAATAGTGATAATGGATTCCCAATCTTTGGCGCGCTGCATGCCTTTTGTCCAAAACTCCTGAAGCCCTGCTTTATTTGTGGCGTAATCCCATGCGGCTCCATTCCCATGCCGTTTCCACTCGGCTTGCGCTCTCGCCATGGGCTCATGATGTGATGTACTGATCACGATTCCCATCTCATCGGCCAAAGCACCATTGCGAGGGTCGTCATCATAAAATGCATTTCCCCACATGGCTGGCCACAGAAAATTACCTTTCAAACGAAGGATTAACTCAAAGACGGTTTCATAGAATTGGCTGTTGTAACCGCCAAATGTATGATTGGTCCATTTGGTAAGGGCCGGAAATTCATCGTTCAAAAATATGCCTCTATAACTGACTGCCGGTTCGCCCTGTGTGTAGATTCCAGGTTTGAAATAGATATTTTCTTTCTTCTTTACGGGTACATCGGCCCAGTAATACCAGGGCGATACACCCAACTGAGCAGATAACTCGTAAATCCCGTATATCGTTCCCCGTTTGTCACTCCCGGCGATGACCAGTGCAGAATCGACACCCGCGATCGGATGGGCAACTAGCTGAACAAGAAATTTCTCGTTTTTCCCTCTTAGTGCTTTTTGATCAATTTTTCCTGTGCCTACGAGCTGATCGATGTAGGTAGAATGTCCGAGTGTGCCAACGATGATGCTGTAACGTTCCAATGCACTGCTGGGCGAAGTGTATGTTACGCGGTTAAAATCTTGCCTTAAATTATCGACTGCACGCAACACGCCTTTCCAATCATGCCCATCGGCAACGACCGGAATAGGCTGTCCTCGATGGATGATCGGCAAATACCCTTCATGTGCTGTATCATGTAAAAATTGGTTATCATTTGCATCTTGAGCTGCCGCGACCATAGTCGTAAAAGCAAAGATCAAGACTGCAAACCATCTCAGGTTTACCATGTTTTAAAGAAGATTGTGTAATCGTGGTTTATACTATTTTTATGGCAATCCCGCAGGAGTGACATTGGTACTGTAAAGGTAGAAGTACCACGAGTTCCTCGATGGTACATATGTATTATTAACAGATAAAAATGTATAAATTGAGGATAAAAACCCTGCCCGAAGGGTATTTAAGGTGGGGTTAAGTGGTATTCTTCTGTTCTGATATAAGGTAAAGAGGCGGTCTAAAGAAGCATTGAAGATAAATGCGCCATCGAGGAAGATTGCTTCGTCGTCGTTCCTCCTTCTCGCAAAGACGTTCATTGCTTGCGTTTTAAACCGCCTCTTTATACTCCGAAAATAGGCTAAAAATAAGCCTCCTTAAATCACGTCTATTTCCAGTTTTTTCAGCTGAGCATCTTTGGAACTTCCTCCATATAGAATGTGATATTTACCAGGCTTGACGCGTACATCATCTGTCGCTTCGTCATAAAATTTAAAAGCATCTTCAGACAGGTTAAGCGTGATGCTTCTCCGCTGCATTGCTTTCACCGGAACTCTGGAAAAAGCACGTAATGATTTGACGGGCGCATCAGGATCATTCAGGCGTTTTACATATACTTGCACGACTTCTTCCCCATCCATGGAAGAGGTGTTCGTCAAAGAAATAGCTAATTGCAATCCTTTTTTTGCTGCTACCTTGTTGTCTTTTCGATCGATTTCGCCATAATTAAATTGCGAATAGCTCAATCCATGTCCAAACGCATACAAAGGTTCACTTTGCATATAGCGATAAGTACGACCTTGCATATCGTAATTTTCGAAACCTTGTCGGCCAGCATCGCCCGTTTGTGTAAGGCCGCCATCCAATTGAGCTAAGGTCTTGTAAAACGTGACAGGCAATCTTCCCGCAGGGTTATAATCGCCAAACAATACATCGGCGACAGCCGTACCAGCCTCTTCGCCGCCATACCAAGCACATAACAGTGCATCGTAATTCTTTTCGTCTTGCGCTAGCGCTAACGAACTTCCGGTGCACAATACAAAAGTGACCGGTTTGCCTGTATTGCGTAGCGCAGCCAGTAAATCCCGCTGCACGTTGGGCAAATCGATCGATGTGCGATCGCCACCTTTGAATCCTGCAAAATCGACAAACATCTCTTCGCCTTCCAACTGTGGTGACAGTCCGCCAACATATACGATCGCATCAACATCTTTCAAGCGGACAGTAAGTGCTGAAAACGCTGCTTTCTCTTTCTTGTACACCGAAAATCCAATGATATTAATTTTGTTTAACTGCCGATGTTCCATGACTACAGGATAGGACTTGCCTTTCTCGACTTGCATAGTGTATTCTTCGCCTTGTATAGCAGATTCTCCGGACTTCTTGGCGACTTCTTTTCCGTTTATTGTCAATACATAACCGTCATAAGCATTCGCTTTGAAAACCACCTCTCCCGTGTACGGCGCTACAAAAACACCAGAAATGCGCGTCGAAGTATTTTCCATATTGACATTTTGTGCTAGTGCAGTACCGCCCCGATTACTATATTCGATACCTAAGTCGTTGTTTAATGTACGAGCGGGTTTACCTTCCAACTTGTTATTGTTGAAAAATTCTACCTGAAGTCCTTTCTCTCCATTTTGTGCTGTCTGAAACGAACTGTAAAGTGAGCTTCTCACCCAAGGATCTACCAGGTCACTTCCTTTTTCATAGATGACTTCGGCATTGGGTAATTTTCTTCGAATACCTTCTAATATAGTGACCGTCGAAGTGGGTGTGCCGTTGTAATTTCCCCACAACATTAGGCTATCTGCTGCGTTTGCACCGATTACTGCTATCCTTTTAATGTCTTTGTTTAACGGCAAGGTGTTGTTTTCATTTTTGAGTAATGTCATCGATTGACGCGCCACATCTAAGGATTGCTGGCGATGTTCTGCCGAAGCTACGATGCTGTACGGAAGATCATCCCAAGGGCCAGTGCCTTTGGGATCAAATAGGCCTAACGTTATCCAACCACGTAAAATACGTCTCAAAGAGGTATTAATTTGCTCTTCGGAGATCAATCCATCTTGCACAGCAGCTAACAAGTTTTCGTACGTACTGCCGCACTCCAAGTCGGTCGAAGTGATCACCGCATCAGCCGCAGCCGCTGCTGGACTTTCGTGTGTTTCATGATGTGCTTTTTCATAAAAATCATTGATCGCCCAACAGTCGGACACGACCATGCCCTTGAAATCCCATTTGTTGCGAAGGATGTCGATGAGCAGGGTATTGCTACCACAACAGGGTTCTCCCTCAAATGCATTGTACGCGCACATCACCTCCTGCACATTTCCCTCTTTGACCAAGGCTTCAAAGGCGGGCAAATAAGTTTCCCACAGATCACGTTTGGACACGACAGCATCGTAAGAATGACGATTCCACTCGGGACCACTGTGTACGGCAAAATGCTTGGCGCAGGCATGTGACTTAAAAAATGTATCGTCCTCTCCTTGCAGGCCTTTCACCGCAGCCAAGCCCAATCTGGTGGTCAAGTAAGGATCTTCGCCATAGGTTTCTTGCCCACGCCCCCATCTGGGATCACGAAAGATATTGATATTCGGCGTCCAAAATGACAGTCCGTAATAACGTCCGCGCTCGCCTTCTTCGACCGATTTATTAAATTTAGCTCGTGCTTCGTCTGAAATAATTTCAAAGGTCTTGAGGTGACTTTCTTCATTCCAGCTCGCGGCCATGCCTATGGCTTGCGGAAACACGGTGGCCTTGCCAGCACGCGCCACTCCATGTAGTGCCTCATTCCACCAATCGTAGGCGGGAATACCCAATCGAGGTACGGCCTTTGAGCTATTCATCATTAAGCCTACTTTCTCTTCCAAAGTGAGTAAACTGAGGAGATTTTCTACACGTTCGTCTACCGAAAGGTCTGGATTCTGAAAGAGATGCTCATAATTCGGGTTGCCAGATTTACATTGGGTAAACAGCATGCCAAGCATCAGCGTTGCAAAAGCACAAATTCTTCTCATACGTATCAGTTTATTGATCATCATCTACTTATTTACTAGTTAGTTAGAGTTTATGGTGAGTGATCGCATTAGCATAGGAATGTTTGCTATTCTCCGTAAGAAATCTTGAATACTAAGGCGATATCATTAGGCATCACTGTCGGTTTGGTGATGTGTAGACCATTTTTGCTACGTTTCCATTTCAGCGATTCGCTGCTGCCTAATAACTGTATGTCTTTAATAGTATGTACACCTGTGCCTTCTGCCAATCGGGTGATATCGATATCATTTTCAGGCTGGCCCAAAAGAGAGACATATAGTTCTTTTTGAGCTGCTTTGTGATTGAATCGAATGTCATTTCCAGTGTATTTCACCTTACCTTCATTAAATCCCTGTGCATTGATAGGGTTAGACGAGTCGGCAGATGGACCTTCTCCAAACACCGTCCAAGGACGCGTTCCGAAGATGCTCTCTCCATTGACTTCCATCCAGTCGGCGATTCCTTCCACAATAACACGTTCCTTTTCATCGATTGATCCATCTCCCCGCATGGGGATATTCAACAACAAATTTCCATTCTTGCTGACCACATCGATCAACATCTGAACCACCTGTTTGGAAGATTTATATCGATCATTCTCATAAACTTCATCATTGTAGTGCCAATCGCCTATACATGTACATGTTTGCCAAGGAAGAGATTGAATTTGATCTGGAGCGCCTCGTTCCACATCCCACACCATTGCCTTTTTTTGCTCTTCGTTCAAAATCTTACCGAACAATACGGCATCTAACTTCCCATTGTTCTTGGCCATATTGCTGTTGTAAAAGTGTGCGGCAATTTGTAATCCCGCATCGCTAACCGGATATAGCGGCAAAGCCGTATCGTCGAAATAAAGTAGATCTGGCTCAAATTGATTGATCATATCAACGGTTCGATTATAGAAATTATTGGAATATTCTTTCGAAGGTATGGAAGCATCATTGCCCCATTCCCACTGGCTATGTATTTTGCCAAGATCTTCACTTCCTTCGCTCAACGCATGATTTTGAGCATACAACTTCTGCGGATCCATGCCTTCCCACCATTTGCCCACACCATCCTCGATGGTCAACTTACCATCATAGGGCACTCCTGCATAAGGACCTTTTTTGTTTGCATGTTGTGCTGTTTCGAACCAAGACCACGCGTGTGCGGCGTGGACGCTGAGTCCAAGCGGTAAATGTTGATCTTTAGCCGCTTTTGCCCAACGTGATAGAATATCTGTCTTCGGTCCAACATTCACCGAATTCCATTCTTGGTATGGGCTATCCCAGAGATCTAGGTTATCGTGATGATTGGCCAACGCGAAGAAGTACTGTGCACCAGCCCGTTTGTATAAGGCTACCAATTCATCGGGATTCCATTTCTCCGCTTTCCAACTATGAATGACTTCCTTGAAGCCCGCTTCGGAGGGATGTCCGTAATTCTCGACATGCCAATTATACTGCCGACTTCCTTCATGATACATACCCCGTGCATACCAGTCCCCTTGCCCTGGTTGACACTGCGGCCCCCAATGTGCCCAAATGCCGAATTTGGCATTCTGAAACCATTCTGGCGCTTCGTATTGTTGCAGGGAATTCCAATTGGCTTCAAATTTTCCAGTTGCGACAGGTTCTCGCGTCGTATCAACCTTTATGACATTTTTTTGTGCGAGTAATCCTATTGGACTGATACCAAATAAAGCCGCTGTGATGTATAATTTGAGTTTTTTTGTCATGTGATATGGTAGTTTATTAAATCACTTTTAGTTTAGTTGCTAATGTGGAAATAATCGAAATCCACGTATCCACCTGCCTCTTTAGTAGCATAGTTGAATAAGCCAAATCGATATCCCATAAAGTGCGGTATGGTATACATCATCTTCAATGGCGTTCCGATAGGATTCCACGTTTCGCCATCTAGGCTATAAGAGAAATTGGCAATGTCCTTTTTATCGGTAAAATCACAGCTTGCTCTCAGGTAAATTCTGTCCTGGTTTATCGGAATATCGGCGACCTCTTCCGGGTTACCACCGGTGGCATTTACCATCACCAAAGATCGTTTACTACCTACCATCCGAACACCGAGCAGTCCATAATTTTTCTGTAGTAGAGAAAGTCCTGCAAAATCGCCATCTTTCATATTGGCCACTTCTATAGCTGTGGATCCGACACAGGTAGGCCCAATCGTCCGCTGGGTTAGGGTATTTCTTGCTTGTAGAAACGTATCATCGATCCGTCCAGTCTTTAATCTTAAATAACCAGCTCGTTCAGAGACCGACCAAAGCCCATCATCAGGATTATGATTCCACTGCCAGACCAAAGGCAGCGCAGGTTCATCGGGTTTACGCGTGAAATCGTCTGAATTGACGATTCCGGGTATCAATCCTTTGCTAGCTGGTAGATCGAGCTCGGCAGGCACTTTCCCATTCACACCGAGAACAGGCCACTCATCTTCCCAGTGTACAGGCACCAAAAATGGAATGCGCCCTACCGCTCCATAATCTTGAAATAGATATGCATACCATCGACCATCAGGCATATCGATTAATCCTCCCTGCGCGACGCCCTGATCTTGCAATACCACTCGTCCTTCGTAAGGGCCATGCAATTGATCTGCTCTATGCACGATAACGGTACGCATACCGCCGGGAGGCCAAGAAATATTAAACAGGTAATATTTTCCGTTGACTTTAAATAACTGAGAGCCTTCGGCCGGCAAGCCGCCTTTGGCACCATCTGGCGTGCTTGGTACTGTTGCGTTTTCAATTAATACCTGTTGCGTTTCCGGTTTTATTCCTGAAAAATCAGTTTCGAGCTCCACGATATGAAGTTGGCCACCACCCCAAATCATGTAAATTTTGTCTTCTTCGAAAAACAAGGTATGATCATGTAGCGCGGGTTCAAACTCTTTAGTTTCCCATGGACCATGCTCTATATCCTTAGTCATGTAGATGTAGGTTTTACCCGTCGTTTGTGCGAAGGTGCTGAGGTAATAGGTGCCACGGTGGTAACGAAGACTGCTAGCCCAAGATCCATTGCCATAGGCATTTTTGCCCTGATCCAGATTAAGCTCATCCATATCCTGTAAAGTAGTATGCCTGTAAGCAAATAGCTCCCAATTCACCAAATCTCTGGATTTCATCAAGGGCAATCCAGGGTTTAGGTGCATGGTGGTGCTACTCATATAATAGGTATCGCCGACACGTATCATCGACAGATCGGGTACGTCCGAAAATATAATGGGGTTTGTTGCTTTTTTACTCGATAATTCCTGTCCTTGGCAGATATTACTTTGTAGAGAAACAGCTGCTGCGATGAGCACTATTCCTTTCGTAATTATATTCATCGTATCGATCATTCCATTAAGTTATTATAAAATTAGTTAGTCGTTGTTTTCCAAACTCCCCGTAAATTATTCATTTCAAATTGACATCGTTGTGCATGATTCTATAAAAACTATCTTACCAATTGTCTGTACGAAACGGAACGGCCAACAAGCCATCCATGTTCATTAAGTTTGCTTGCTGTGGATTATCACTCCAAGCATAACGAACGGCCACTGGTCGCTTAATCGCTTCATGATGAACGATAATTTTATTGCCTTTAATCACCGCTTCTGCCCATACAAATTTTTTATCCTCCCCCGCGATGGCGAAATGTTTCAAGCATTGACCGTCACGAATTTTTAAACCCTTCTCTGTAAAATACAGTACGATACGATCTCCATCAACCTCAATCTTCTGATATATGGGGCCAGAACTCTGTATTTTCTCTCCATAAACAAGCTTTCGAGCGCCAAGAAATAACCGGATAGCGATATCTTTTTTGTTCAATGGATGAATATCGTTCCATTCGCCCGTATCGTAGGTCACTGCCAGCGCAGTATGCGTTAATTCCTGAGCTGCCTGTGCTTGTGCCTCGCGAATAGCGGCCCATCCCGATTCGGATGGTTCATTTTTCTCTGGCAAAAAGTTAGGTAGCTGCACCAGAAGAAAAGGCAAGTTTGGCTGTTCCCATAGTGCACGCCAATTGGTAACCAAATTTTTTAAATGAGTTTTATACGCTTGAGGTTGGCCGGTATTGCTCTCTCCCTGATACCAAATGGCTCCTTTGATTTGATAATTTCGTATCGGGTAGATCATGCCATTGAAAAGCCCTGATCCTGCTAACTGTTGATTAGACATTCTATCCTGCGATGATTGCGCTGCTGCCAGATCCAAGCCCACTTTGTATTTCCAACTTCCCGTTAGATCTATAATCAGATCATCTCCCTGTATGTAGTATTTTTTATCTTCTACGAAGCCCCCATTTCCAGCATCAGACCGCAAACGAACGGTGACCACATTCTTTCCTTCACGAAGTATTCCTGTTGGAATATCATATTTTCTTGGCGGGTACATATAGGCTGTTGCCCCTACGAAATGTCCGTTGATAAATACAGAATCACTATCCACCAAAGTACCCAGATAGATGCGGGCATGTCTACCTGCCATCGATGCTGGTAGGTCAAAAGTTTTCCGCAGATATAAGATACCTCGAAGGGTAGCAAGATCTGGGTTAGTCTGCCACATTCCCGGAACCTGCGTTTCGCTCCAGTTCGTGTCGTCCCATTCTCTCGTGTTCCATCCGGCTAAACCAAGATTTTCTTCGACAGTAGCTAAACTATCCCCTGCATTTTGATCGATTCTCCGATCGGGAAATTCCTGTAAATGCACCTGATCAATCCAGCTCTCGATACGCGAACCGCCCAAACTGGACACCAACATGCCGACCGGAATTCCGTTATGCTCATAAGATTGCTTTGCATAGAAATAAGCTAAAGCTGTCCAGTTCATAATGTCTGAGGAAGTACCAGAAAACCACTCCCCACCGTGAGGAATACTTTCCTCTGGCTGCCGCATCGTATTTTGGGTGGGCACTTTAAAATACCGAATCATATGTTGGTTGGAGACCGATATTTCAGGATATTTTTCTACCAAACGAGCTATGGGTGTCTCCATGTTAGACTGACCGGAGCATAGCCATACGTCGCCAATCAATATATCCCGTAGAATTAGTTCATTGATCTCCATAATGAATGGCCCTCCTGCTAACTGAGCAGGTAATTGCACGATCCATTTTCCTGCTTCATCCGCTTCGGTGTAATAGTGCTTTTCACGAAAACGCACGGTTACTTTTTCTCCTGCATCTGCCCAGCCCCAGATCTTAAGTTCGGTGTCGCGCTGCAATACCATACGATCACTCACCAAGGAGGGCAGCCGGATGGCGGCTTCTGTCTGCATAGCGCAAAGCACTAATGCCACTAACATCCCATAAAAAATAGGATTCCGAACTATCCAATTCCTCTTAGTATACAATCGCATCATCAGTTCTTTATGGCCTGCCAGCTGCTTTTGTATGATCGGATAGGAATTGAGCCAGCCCAGAATCGGTCAAGGGATGTTTTATTAATGCCGTAATAGCAGAGAGCGGTGACGTGGTGACATCCGCTCCAATCTTAGCACAATTCACCATATGCATGGCATGCCGTATAGATGCTGCGAGGATTTGGGTGGTATAACCGTAGTTATCGTATATCAATCTGATCTCCTCAATCAAACCTAGACCATCGGTCGAAATATCATCTAAGCGGCCTAAAAATGGGGATACATAGGTAGCGCCAGCCTTTGCGGCCGAGAGCGCCTGACCAGCAGAAAACACCAATGTACAGTTTGTCTTAATTCCTTCCTTTGAGAAATACTTTATTGCCTTGATGCCATCTTTAATCATGGGAACTTTCACGACGATCTTGTCATCTAATTTTGCTAATTCTAGACCTTCGTTGATAATTTCCTGATAATTCGTACCAATGACTTCTGCGCTCACATCGCCATCTACTATAGCACATATAGCGTTGTAGTGCGCAATAATATTTTGCTGCCCGCTGATGCCTTCTTTGGCCATTAATGATGGGTTTGTCGTTACACCATCTAATACGCCTAAGTCTTGCGCTTCCTTGATATCATCTAAGTTCGCTGTGTCAATAAAAAATTTCATGGTTTAGAATATTTGTGTGTTTACCTATTCTTACCGATGAATTCCAATAAAATATAGGCTTATAATTGATAGTATAAAGCTACGGTAATCTGAACGCGTTCCCTGTAACATTTATCGAAAAAAAGGGTAAAAATGTCTAAAATAGCGGAAAATTGAGTGGAAATAATTTGTCCGTTCCTATGCTGGCTATAATTTTAAAACCTGGTATGCAAATAGGTAGAAGTCAATTAAAAAGTCCGTCAAATATAGCTTTACGCTTTTCTGCTAAAACGTGGTGACACATTATTCCTCATAGTAGTGACACTGCATGTAACTTATTTACTACAAACTATTTAAATGTCGCGTAGTTTTGAACTGATAATGCCTAAAACGTGATCAATAGCTTCATTTGGCTATAATATAGTGACATTTATCACATGTATTTTGTGACGTATATCCTTGTCTAAACTTACTTTTTATACATAAATTTCACCTTTCAATAATATTAATAAGAATAACCGGGAATGGCTAAATATAACTTTTAAATGAGCTTGTTCATACATCTACATTACGCTAATAAACAATGCATCAGCAATTCAATCTAGTATTTGTAGATAGTATAAAGTACATAAAGCAAAATATAAACAGACGGTTGATCGAAGTGGCATGCAACATGGTATAGTAGAACCTCTTCTTACTATCTCCATAAAAATACCACGGAAGCTTTTAATCATTTTTTCTGATGAAAATGATCAATCCTATTACTGATACTTTTTTCGTTAAGAAAAAGATAGATGCTGTATATCGTTATTCTCCAAACAGGAAACAATATTAAAATACTGTAGCGGTAAAATTGAAAATAAATTAAATGAGATCCTATCTACTTCAAATATGTTAGCTGTTATACTTAATCATGGAAAAATAAACCGGAAAAGCCATTAAAAAATAGAACATAAAAACAACTATCGATACGATGAAGAAGAAATACACCTCCCCTATTTTAAACGTAAATAATATAAAGTCAGAAGACTACCTAGCCAGCACTTCGATAAGTTTATCTAAAAAAAAACTCAACAGACTGAATCAAAAACAGAGCGACAGCAATGTAGATAAAAAGCAAGATCCATCTGATAAAGATGATGCTAAAGAATAATATATTCAAAAAACTATACTAATACATAGGCAACCTAAGTAATACAAAAAGTATTTTTTCTACAGCTAATTTTACACAAAATAGGCTGTACAAATCAAGTGTATTAATGAATTTGGAATACCGAAAAAATAGTAAAATCCAATCCTGTGCAGTGTGCAATATCTTTATAATTATTAAAGAGTCTGTTAATCAGAAATAATACTGTCGAAAACGTTTTGTATAAAACTCTACCATAGGAATCGTAGTATATTAAAATTGAAATTTATAATCCTTTCAGGATATAAAATTTTTAGAGGAAGACAAAATATATTACCAATGAATGATGTTTTAAAAGAACATATAGCAGAAATAATTGAGCTTAATGATGACGATTATCATGTGATAGCTGAATATTTCCGCACCATAAAATTCCGTAAATGGCAATTTGTGATTCAGGAAAATCAGACAGTTGACAAAATCTATTTTGTATTAGAAGGCTTATTACAAAGTAGTTTTGTTGATAATTATGCTAGAGAGCATATCCTACATTTTGCGACTAAAAATTGGTGGATCACCGATTTTCAGGCGTATTTTAAACGAGAAGTGTCGACTGCTGCTGTTCAATGCTTAGAAGATTGCGTTTTATTAAGTATTTCGTTTGACGATGTAGATAAGCTTTGTAAAGCAAAACCTCAAATGGAACGTTTCTTTAGAATGAAATGCAATAATGCCTATTTGGCACTTCAAAGCCGAATTATCTCACTTATGTCAAATTCTGCAAAAGAGCGTTACAGTAATTTTATTAAAGAAAATCCAGATCTCTTCCAGAAACTATCAAAAAAGCGGATTGCTAACTATTTAGGCATGAGCAGAGAAACGTTAAGCCGGCTGAATACATAGTCAATTTTTAAGCTATAACCCGATCTGGTATAAAATTTCAAAACCCACTTTAATCCAACAACTAAATACCTCCCTTAATAAGATGGGATATTTGGCATAATAAAATAAGCAGACTCTTTTCCAAGTAAATATTTTAATGCAACATTGTTGCTTTTTAAAAATTTGTTGATACTTTTGTCTTAGCAAAAGCAGATTGATCTTGTATCTGCTTTTGTCGTTTTTAAGAAAATGATTCTTTGTAATCAATAATCAACATGCGATATATGACAAATAAAATAGCAAAAAAGTTACCGGTAACGGTACTAAGCGGATTTTTGGGAGCCGGAAAAACGACGTTACTCAATCACATTTTGCACAACAAAGAAGGGCTAAAAGTGGCTGTTATCGTCAATGACATGAGCGAAGTAAACATAGATGCTCAACTTGTTGAACGCGAAAACGTGCTGTCCCGTACAGACGAAAAATTAGTCGAAATGAGTAACGGATGCATTTGTTGCACGCTTCGAGAAGACTTAATGATTGAAGTAAAGCGCCTTGCTATGGAGGATAGATTTGACTACCTTCTCATAGAAAGCACGGGTATATCCGAACCAATTCCAGTAGCGCAGACATTCAGCTATGTAGATGCAAACCAGGATATCGATCTATCCTCATTCAGTGTCATCGATACGATGGTGACGGTGGTTGATTGTTTTAATTTTTTTAAAGATTTTGGTAGTGCGGAGACGTTGTTAGATCGATCCTTAACGGATGATGATTACGACAATAGAACGATCGTAAATCTTTTGACAGATCAGATCGAATTTGCGAATGTCATTATCCTCAACAAAACAGATCTGATCGCTGATGAAAACCTATTAATTTTGGAAGCTGCTATTCATAAATTGAATCCATCAGCAAAAATTATACAATCACATTTCGGACAGGTTGATCCAAAAGAAATTATTGGAACCAATTTATTTGATTTTGATACTGCCGCATCGTCTGCTGGTTGGATTAAAGAGCTTGAAAGTGAGCACACGCCAGAGACAGAAGAATATGGAATCTCTTCCTTTGTCTTCAGATCACAGCGAGCATTTCATCCACAGCGTTTCCATGCGTATCTCAATGACGTATACCCTCACAATATCATCCGATCCAAAGGCCTATTCTGGCTTGCTTCACGACCCAACGATGCATTAAGTTTTAGCCAGGCAGGCGGTAGTGTGCGAATAGAAAATGCTGGGTCGTGGTGGAGTAGTGTGCCTAAAGATCTCTTGCATCAATATCCAGATTACGCAGCAAATAAAGCTGAAATCATGTCGCGATGGCATCCCGAATGGGCAGACCGCAAAATAGAGTTGGTATTTATCGGCCAAGATTTGGATAAAGAAAAAAACATCCAGGATCTGGAGTCTTGCTTACTCACAGATCAGGAAGCGAAAAACTGGCGAACAAGCACCTTCATAGATCATTTCCCACAAAATATTTAGTGAACTACGGATGACTCTTGGCCTGTAATTATTCTATTGGGATCGATAACTTGGTGAACGACATGGATGCCAGCATCCACTTTCCGTCTTCCTGAATGTAAACTTCAGTGACGACAAATGGATTATTGGCTTCATTACCACGGACGATGGCTTCCAGTTTTAATTTACTAAGCAAGATCACCATATTTCCGATGCTTTGCGCCGATATCTCTCTGATATCGGCATTTTTGTAATGTATATCTCCCGTCTTGATCACGTCGAGTTCCTGATCTTTAGTGAGGGTTCTACTCATGTGCACAAAGGCAGATTTCGGATGAAATATGCTAGCCAGGGAATCTACATTCTTTTGTGACATCCAAGACCATTTCTGCTTCGATAGCGCAATGACTTGTTGTGTATAGGCATTATCATCAGAGGATGGTAAACTTTGCGCCATACTGATCTGTGCATAAGCGAACAATAGTATCAAGATGATCAAACAGTTTTTCATAGCTAATACTTTAACGTGTTTTTAAATTATAATGGTTTATACAGATGCCTTATCCGACATCCCGTTTATAAATGGCTGTATATAGAATCTTTTTCCGATGGCATTATACAGACCGTTGGCAATAGCGCCGAACATCGGGGGAAATAATGGTTCGCCCATCCCCGTAGGATTTTTTCCATTATCCACAAAATGTACCTCGATCTCTTTCGGGACTTCATTCATACGGATCATTCGGTAAGAACTGAAGTTGTTTTTGAGCGGTTGCCCGTTGTCGAAAAGCTGCTCTCCAAAGAGCGCATTATTCACACCATCGATGATCGCACCTTCGGCCATATTAATAGACGCATCTTTATTTACCACAATGCCACAATCTGCTGCTGCGACAACCTTTAAGACACGTGGTTCGCCTTGCTGAATGTGCAGATCTACAATGGTAGCCGCATAGGTATTGTGGCAAAAATAAGCGGCCACGCCACGCCCCACACCTTCAGGGGCGGGCTGCCCCCAATCGGATTTGTCGCGCACTAGCTTCAAGACTTCTATATACCTCTCGGCATCGTATTCATTCCGCTCTCCTACCGGTCGGGTGCGTGCGCGCTCCAGCAAAGCTAACCGAAATGCTAAGGGATCTTGATGCATCTCAAACGCCAATTCGTCCAAGAAAGATTGTTCGGCACTTGCAATGAAGTTGGATCTCGGCGCTCGAAATGCGCCGATAGTGATGTTAGACTCGATTGCCCAGGACTCCGCAAGATAGTTATCCACTGCTCCCGCAGGAAATCGATTTTCATGCAGCGGTGACTCCGGAATACCGCCTGCTTTAATATGCAGTCCGATGAGTTGATTATTTTCATCTAAAGCTGCCCTGTATGTAGCGCTATAGGTCGGCCGATAGATGCCGTAAGTAGCTTCATCTTCCCGCGTATAAACCAGCCTGATAGGCCCACCGACTTTTTGAGAAATCACGGCTGCCTCGACCAAATGGTGACCGTAAGCACGCAAACCAAAGCCACCTCCCATTCGTGCCAGTCGAATAGTGATCTTTTCTTTTGGCAAACCTATTCGGGTTGCTATCGTATTGATAATGAATTCCGGTGCTTGGATCGGACCGTAGATATCTGCTCCATCTTTGGTGACGTTGGCGAAGCAGCAAACGGGTTCCATCGTATTATGCACCAAGTAAGGAGCGGTATACGTTCTTTCTATTATTTTAGCCGCGTTGTTGAATGCCGTTTCCGGATCACCATCTCGCCGACGGACTTCCGCAGTCGCAAGCGTACTCTTTGCCATTTGTTCCAAATGCCAGCTCGTCGATTCCAAACCTGCAGGTCGCTTCACCTTACGGGTATTGCCTCCAAAAGCACCTACGGTGAAATACCCATCGGATGCTTCTTGCCACTCTACATGGAGTTTTTTCTTAGCCTGCATCACCTCCCAGGTACTGTCTCCCACCACAACTACCAATTTGGTAAAACTGGTGACATCAAACATATTTTGTTCGATATCTTCCGGCAAGGTGTCGATGACAAATACGCGTCGGACGCCGGGCATATCCTTAATAGTGCGCTCATCATGGGATTTGTATTCCAATCCAAAAGCCGGTGGATGTATGATCATGGCGATCAACATGCCGTCGACTTTATAATCGCTGGTGAATAGTGGCTTTCCGGTCAGAATCCGATCGATTTCTACATTTCCTTTGGACGTTCCTATAATTTTAAAATCTTTGGGATCTTTTAAGGAAACACTTTTCGGAACGGCAACTGCTGCCGCACGCGTAGCCGCTTCGCCATAGGTGATCTTTCGTCCAGACCTTTGATGATACAATACGCCATCGGCTGTTGAAATCTCCGAAATAGGTACGTTCAACAATTCGGCTGCAGCAGTCATCAACATATACCTTGCTGTGGCGCCTGCTTTACGAAGTGGTTCCCACGATACGCGTATCGAGTTACTGCCACCAGTAAATTGTCGTTCGTACCTCTCCGGATAAAATTCGGCCTGCACCACCTCCACATCTTCCCAAGCTACGTCCAGCTCTTCTGCCAGAATCATGGGCAGCGAGGTTTTCACATTTTGACCAAATTCAGGATTAGGGTTGTACAAGGTGATTCCGCCTCGCGGGTTTATCTTGATGTAACTATTTAGCTCAATCGATTGTTCCTCTAGGGTTGCTGCTATCGCAGTTGGCCAATTAAAGCGCAACATCAATCCGCCTCCCGCTAGAAGGGCAGCTTTCAAAAAAGAGCGTCTGGCAATTTTATCTTTCATATTACCGATGTTTTTGTACTGTATGTATTATTAATTTTCTGCTGGCGCATAAGCGCCGGTGTTAAGCCAAATGATCCAAGCCTCTTTGAACTCGGCATGACTAAGTGGCGGTAACGTCCTACCTTCTCCCGGGTTCCATCCCCACAAAACCAAACTGTCGTCGGCATGCGCAATCAATGCGGCTTTATCCTTGTTGCCATTCTGCTCCCGATCTACTAATTGCTTCGCCAACTGATGAGGAGTTTTGCCTTCGAAAACCATCTTCATATCCGCTGGTGGTAAATGCCATTCGGCATTACCCGGAGGCATATGTAGGCCATCTGTATTTTCTGGTTGGTGGCAATTGGTACATTTCATGGTTAAAATACCTTTGCCATCGGCACCACGTTTCGGTGCCATGGCATGCAGATGACTATCATCGCCTTGCAGTGGAATATCGCCAGCGGGATGACAGTTTACACACCTCGGGCTCATCAGCACACTATACACTTTTTTGAATGCTGCTACCGACTTCAAGCTGTCCGCTGTTCCGGCGTGGCTTTTTATGGTTTCGTTCTCGGCATCATTCACCGAGTAGGAAGATGCAGAGGCTAATAATGTAATTACGCTCGCAAAAACTAATGCTATGATTGTAGCACGCCTGCTCCCGACGTGCTTTTTTGTAATGCTCCTATTCATAACCTCCTGTATTTGACGAAACAATTTGCTGCTTTTGTAGCGCCGCAGCCTGATGGATGGCTTTGCGAATCCGTATATAGGTGCCGCAGCGGCAAATATTGCCTGCCATGGCATCATCGATATCCTGATCTGTCGGTTCCGGACATTCACGTAGAAGTACCACAGCAGACATGATCTGGCCGGAATGACAATAGCCACATTGGGGCACGTCTATTTCACGCCAGGCTTCCTGCACGGGATGGTCCCCTTTCTCGGAAAGCCCTTCTATGGTAACTACTTCTTTTCCAACAGCACGTTTGACCTTGGTAACACAAGACCGCACGGCCTCACCTTCCAGATGCACCACGCAAGCGCCACATTGTGCTACGCCACAACCGTATTTGGGACCTGACAAGCCGATAACTTCTCTCAGAAACCATAATAAGGGCATATTCAAATCAGCGTCTACCGGATAGGATTTGTTATTCACAATAATTGTATCCATCGTATTTTATATTTTTTCTCTTCCAACATCGAACGTTTCTCCATGGGGTATATCGAAAAACATCCAAATTCAAATATATTATATAATGAATCTTCAGAATGATATGTTTTACGGAAAAAACTACCATTTTTACTGGTTAGCCTACTGCAGGACATATTTTTCTACATTTGTACGATATGGGCGAGAAACTTATTTATCTGGATCATAATGCAACCACTCCGGTCGATCCACGTGTCGTGGAGGCGATGATTCCTTATTTTTCGACAACTTACGCCAACCCAAGCAGTCCTCATCTAGCGGCTCTTCTTGTTCAGGAGGCCGTTGAGCATGCGTGGAGCATACTCGCAAAATCGCTTGGCTGCCATCGGGACGAACTCGTGCTTACATCTGGCGCTACCGAGTCCATTAATTTGGTCATGAAAGGAGTAGTGACCACGAAAAGGCCGCAAATTGTGGTACTCGAAACCGAACACGAAGCTGTCTTAAACGTTTGCCGGTATTTGGAAGAGGTAAAAAACTATGAGATTACCTATCTACCAGTACAGCCAGACGGCCGTTGCGACCTGGTAGCGTTGGAAAAAGCGATTTCTACCCAGACGGCATTAGTTTGTGCCATGCTGGTCAATAATGAGACCGGGGTGGTACAAGATATATCATCTATAGCAGCCCTTGCGCATGCGCAAGGGGCTTACTTACTATGCGATGCGACGCAGGGTTTTGGAAAAATGCCGACGGAGGTGGATAAATTAGGTGTGGACTTCTTCACACTTTCTGCCCATAAATGCTACGGACCGAAGGGTGTTGGCGCATTGTATATCCGGTCTGGAATACCGAGAATCGATCCGCAGATCCATGGCGGAAATCAGCAATCCGGTTTACGTAGCGGCACTTTAAATGTGCCAGGTCTTATCGGATTAGCGAAAGCGGCAGAGATCTGTCTACAGAATATGCAAGCAGATACAGATCGTATTACCGAGTTGCGAGATCGTTTGGAGCACAAGGTGTTGCAGATCGAAAAAACCGTGGTAAACGGAAATACCGGGCATCGCCTTTATACGACGACCAGTATTTCGTTTGAAGGAGTAAATGCACTGCAGCTGATTCGGGCATTGGGTCCGATCGCGGTGTCTAATGGATCTGCATGTTCCGCCGCGACCATCGAGCCTTCCCACGTTCTGTTAGCGATGGGACTGTCTCACGAACAAGCACTGAGTACGATCCGTTTCAGCTTAGGCAGATTCACCACCGAGGAAGAAATTGATACCGCAGTGCAAAAAATTACCGGAGCGGTGAGCCAGATCAGGATGGCGTAGCCAATAATACTTTGTCTGGCGTTATCGGCAAATCGCGCAAGCGCTTACCGGTAGCATTGTAAATAGCATTTGAAATCGCCGCTGCCGTGCCAATTATCCCCACTTCTCCTAAACCTTTTGCGCCACTAGGATTAATATTCGGATCT
Source organism: Sphingobacterium sp. lm-10 (assembly GCF_023554555.1). Classification (NCBI taxonomy): domain Bacteria; kingdom Pseudomonadati; phylum Bacteroidota; class Sphingobacteriia; order Sphingobacteriales; family Sphingobacteriaceae; genus Sphingobacterium; species Sphingobacterium sp. lm-10. The sequence goes on along the minus strand of NZ_JAMJWC010000001.1, from coordinate 455,243 downwards.
GGCTTGCCAATGAATGCCACCTCGACGATCGGAGCATCCGCATTAACAGGAAAATGATAGCCAGCCAGATCATCTGCGATAAGTCCGCCCAATTTATGCTCCACAAATTGCTCTTCCATTAAAGCCATACCGATGCCGCCCACGGCTGCACCCGACATCTGGTTCGCAGCGGCACGTTGGTTAATAACCGTCCCTCCATCTGCCACACAAACCATACGGTCAATCTTAACTTTGCCAGTTTTTTGGTGTACTCGCACCTGGCAAAAGTGAGCCGCAGAGGAACAGAATGCATATTTCTTCCGCTCTTCGCCTGGCTCGGAAGTAGCCTCTACCCGAATCTCTTCCAATTGATTATTTGTCCAGAGATCGGTATATGCTACGCGTACATTCGCTTTGTCGCGCAACGTGATACTATCCGTAGAGAGCATCACTTCATCCGCTGAAACACCATTAAAGGCGGGGTTATTCTTTGCCGCATATTGCGCAAGCTGCAATTTCAGCGCATTACTCACCGCTACTACTGCGCCACTCACGGAAGACATACCAGTACTACCGCCCTGACTTGGTGCAGGGGGTAAATTGGAGTTGCCTAACTCAATGTGGATCTGATGCTTTGGAACACCAGTGACATCGTGGGCTATATTCAACATACCCGTTCCAGTTCCGGTACCGATATCGGTCATCGCTGTCTGTACTACCATATGTCCGTCGGCAGTCATGCTAATAGCTGCGCTTGCCTTACCGCGACCGGCATTCCACATACCGACCGCCATGCCATATCCGACATGCCAATCGCCATCTACCGTACTTCTTGGCTGGCTACTACGCTTCTCCCAGCCAATCATCTTCGCACCTTGCTCTACACATTCTTTTAAAAAATGGGTGGACCAAGGCAGTTTATTATCTGGGTGATTCACCGAAGCAATATTATCCAAGCGAATCTGCACAGGATCTTTCTGCATCGTGTAACACAACTCGTCAATAGCGCTCTCTACTGCAAAATCGCCCGTACAATCGCCAGGTCCGCGCATCCAAGTAGGCGTATTCATGTGGAGTGGTACGGTAGCAGATTCTGCCTTCAGATTTGGAAAATCATATATTAACCGTGTAACCCGCGTAATACCTTCGTTAAAGTTTTCATAGGTTGACGTGCCGTTCATCGCTTGATGGTATATGCCTAATAAACGACCTTGTTCATCAGCACCTATGCGTACCTTTTGCCAGGATGCTGGACGGTAGCCCGTAGACACAAACATTTGCGGACGCGTCAATACGACTTTGACCGGTCGATTCACCTGTTTGGCAGCCATGGCAGTAGCCAATACGTGTGGCCATACACGTAAACCCGAGCCGAAGCCGCCACCCACGTATTCGCTGACGACGTGGATCTGCTCTTTCGGTATTTGGTACAAACCTGCTAATACCTGCTGTACGTTGTTTACTCCTTGGTTTTTGTCATGCAATTCCAAATGACCTTCTGCCGTCCATGCTGCGATGGTAGCATGCATCTCCATCGGATGATGTACTTCTGCCTTGATGGAATAGGATTGATCCACCACGTGTTTCACCCGCTTCCATGCTTCTAGCGTACCGCGTTCTTTTCCACTCTCTTGTAATGCAATTTCCTGTCTTTTTTTATCAAAGTCTATGTCAAAAGCCGCCTCTTCATACTCTGCCTTCACTAATGCTGCCGCGTACAAGGCTTCTTCCAGCGTTTCGGCAATCACTAATGCGATCGGCTGTCCTTTGAAATGTATTTTGTCGGTGTGAAATATAGGTAAACCAAAGCCGGACTCCTTTATCTTTTCAGCGCTGGAGAATCCCGGAATAAGGGGTCTGTTTTGATGCGATAGGCAATCGATAACACCCGTCACTTGACGAGCCTGCTCGGTATCAATAGTTATAATCCGTCCAGAAGGAATGGTGCTACCAACCAACACGCCATGACAGAGATTATCTACGGTGTACTCCGCGGCGTACTTACCTTTTCCCGTCACTTTAGCCCGTGCTTCTACCCTACCTTCGGTATCTTGCTGTTTAAGATAATATGATTCCGACATATTCATGATACTACGTTGTTGAAAATAAAAAATCCTTTACGCCTGAAGCGCTTCCTGAAGTGCCGTTTCTATGGCGCCTTTCAGCATATCCACTTTAAAAGCATTGCGGGCCAATGGCTGAATGTCTTGTACCGCTAATGCGGCTGCTTCTGCAAATACTGTCGCATTTGCCTCCTTGCCAGCCAGAAATTGTTCGGCTGCCAACCAACGCCAAGGCTTATGCGCTACACCTCCCGAAGCTAACCTTGCGGCTACAATACGGTTGCCATCTATCTGCAATGCGGCTGCTACAGAAACCAATGCAAAAGCATAAGAGTCGCGATCGCGAATTTTTAAGTAAGCAGTGTGCTTATGAAACGCATTTTTGGGGATATGCACCTCACTGATCAATGCGCCCTCAGGCAATGTATTGTCTTGTTGTGGCGTAGATTCAGGTAAACGATGAAAATCCTTGAAAAGAATAGATTTCTTTTTTCCCTTAGCATCTTGCACGACAACCGTTGCGTCCAGCGCGGCCAATGCAACACATAAATCCGAGGGATGTACTGCCACACAATCAGCACTATAACCAATAACGGCCGACATACGATTTTCACCGTCATAAGCGCCACATCCACTACCCGGCGCCCGTTTGTTGCACGGCAAAGACGTATCATAGAAATAGGGACATCGTGTGCGTTGAAGCAGATTTCCGCCGATGGATGCCATATTACGAATTTGGGGGGATGCCCCTGCTAATATGGCTTTAGAAACCAGCGGAAATTGTTCTAGGATGGCTGGATTAATAGCTGCTGTCGTATTACGCACCATCGCACCTATTTCGATACCACCTCGTTTCAACGCAATGCTATCGGATAGTGCTTGCGTCACATCCAATACCTGATGTGGCACAGCGATATTCTTTTTGAGCAAATCAACCAAATTGGTTCCTCCGGCTATATAAGCACCTGTTGGTGTTTTTGAGCGAAGTGCTTCTTTGCTGTCTTTAGGTTTTATGTACTCGAACGGTCTCATGCCTGTGCTACTTTTTGAATTGATTCGACAATACCGTTGTAGGCCCCACACCGGCACAAATTACCACTCATATACGCTTTGATTTCTTCGACCGATCCCGTATGCCCTTCTTTGACACAGGCTACAGCCGACATGATCTGCCCTGGCGTACAATAACCACATTGAAAACCATCGCATGCGATAAATGCCTCCTGCATGGGATGAAGATCATCTCCCTCCGATAGTCCCTCTATGGTGGTGACCTCTTTACCGACAGTCATCGCCGACAGCGTAAGACAACTGAGTGTACGTTCGCCATCCACATGAACGGTACAGGCACCGCATTGACCGTGATCGCATCCCTTTTTTGTGCCCGTAAGCTGTAGATTTTCCCGCAGTAAATCTAACAAGGTCGATCTCGTATCCGCTTGCATCGTGTATGGTTGTTTGTTCACCAACACGGTTAGATTCACGTGCTTTTTTACCGGCACAATCAATGCCTTTACATCTCGGTAAAATGAGGACACATACTTCGGAACAACCGCCAAAGCGCCCATAGCAGCAGATGCTTTAATAAAAAAGCGCCTGGAGTAGGAATTCTTCTTCTCCATAATTACATTCTTCTATTATCTCTTCTAGGTAAGTACATTGCTGGTTATTCTCTCGGTAATACCAAACCTTGTACCTTTAACTTCTCTTCTTCTGACAACAAATATGTCATTTGTTTGCATGATTTGTTAACCATTTTTACGGATTATGAACAACATCATGCAGCTGTACATTTTAAACAAGTGCGTACCGACTATTGTTTTTTAGAACGCATATTGAGTCGACATGCGACGAATTAATGTCCTCCTGCATTCTTTACATGGAAAACGTGCCATAGGTGAGGAAATAATACCTGCATAAATTCACGCACAGCATTCGGTGAACCCGGAAACGTCATCACTAACATATCGTTTGCAAAGCCCGCTACTACACGCGATAGCATGGCGGTTTTGATCATTTGTTGCCCATACTGCCGTGCCGTCTCCGCAATCCCGGGTATTTCTTTGGTAATGAAAGGAAGGACGGCCTCCGGCGTGACATCCCGATCTGATAAACCTGTGCCGCCTGTAAAAATCAAGAGGCGCACACCTGCTGCCTGAGCTTCTTTTAAAGTAGACTGTATGGCATCGATATCATCGGCTACGACACTATAACCAATCTCGGATACGCCCTGTTCTTCCAGTAACCTAACCAATAGACGACCAGAAGTATCTTGCTTATCGCCGCGCGATACCGAATCGCTACATACGACCACGGCGCTCTTGATCTCCTCTGGCGAAACTACCGTTTGGTTGCCACTCTTTCCACCCGTTTTGCTGCACAGCTTGATCGTACCGATCTCTACTTTTTTATCAATAGGTTTCAGCATATCATAAATGACCAATGCGGCTACGGATGCGCCGTGCATAGCCTCCACTTCCACTCCGGTTTTGTAAATGGTGTGTACTTCAACGGTGATTTCAATAGCAAGGCCATCCGTATTATAGCTCACTGCAGCATACTCTACCGGTAAGGGGTGACAATCTGGAATGATATCACTGGTCTTCTTAATGGCTAGTAGCGTAGCTGCACGCGCAAATTCGAACACGTTGCCTTTGGGTACCGTGCCATCTAAGACGGCTTGTACCGTTTCGAGGCTAGACGTTTCTACTCTGGCCATGGCAATGGCTTTACGCAGGCTAAATGTTTTGTATGTTATATCGACCATATATTCGGCTTATCTGCCATTTTTTTTAAATTCCCGGCTATTTAAATGTGTTTGTTTTCCATTGACTGCTATTGTCTTCAAAAATTTCTTCTCCCCAAATAGGAAGCTCCTTTTTGATTAGCTCAACGATATCTCTACAGGCTTGCTGCGCCTCGTTTCTGTGTCGGGAGGATGCAAAGACAAATAAGCACAACTGCCCTGCGCGCACGGCTCCTAAGCTATGATATACATGCATGCACACTAAATCATAGGTGTTGAAAATCCGTTCGCGGATCTCCTCCATTTGTGTTAATGCCATGCTTTCATAGCTAGTATACTGAATAGCGGCGACTTTGCGTCCGTCAATCTCATCGGCACGCACTTGGCCTAGAAAGATTTCATGCGCGCCGATGTTTTGCTTGGATGCATGCTTCTCTAAGCTTTCCGCTACAAAAGCGGGCGATATCGCGCCCTGTACAAAAATATTTTTTGGTTTACTCGTCATTTTTTTCTGATTGATAGGCTAAAATTCCTCCCTGGAGATGGCTTATTGTTTGCTTGTTGCCAAAATAGTTCTTCAACCAGTCGGCAGCGCGCGCACTTCTTACGCCGCTTTGGCAAATTAGCACCAGGTGCGAACCTTCCAATTCGTGCACATTTGCCATCAGCAATTCTAAAGGAATCGATCGATGGGGCAATGACAAACGGGGCAATTCATCCAAAGCACGTACATCAATTAAGAGCGTATCGGATTGATGAGCAATCGCATCCAGTTCGGCGGAAGAGATAAGCGCTACATGTTCATTTGCCGAACCGCAATAATAGCCATAGTTTGCGGCCTCAAAGGCGATTCTAGATCCGGGTGCATCCGGATGATGCTGTGGTTGTAGGCGTATCGTGACGGATTGATAATCCAATAATCCAATGGTATATAATTTATTAATCAGTGGCTCTCCTATTCCAGCCAACAGCTTGATCACTTCATTCGCTTGTAAAAGACCGATTACGCCAGGCAAAACGCCCAACACACCGGTTGTGGCACAGTCCGGCGCTTCTTCCGAAGACGGCGGCACTGGAAAAAGATCTCGATATTGACACCGTATACCTGCTGAATCTGACACGTTGAACACCGCCACCTGCCCTTCGTAGGTGTATATAGCGCCATATACCAATGGCTTATGCAATAGCGCGCAGACGTCGCAAAGTACATACCGCGTTTCGAAATTATCGGTGCAATCCACTATAATATCATACGAGGATACTAAATCCCAAGCATTCTGATTGTTGAGGTGAAATGCATATTCTGCTACCGTGATCGTATCGTTTTGTGCGCGTAGTACGGCTGCGGCCACTTCTGCTTTTAGACGGCCGACGTCTGTAGTACGATACAAGGGTTGGCGGTGCAGATTGCTTAATGCCACCTTATCAGCATCAACGATACCGATATGGCCCACTCCGGCTGCGCACAAGTATTGCAGTACTGGGCAACCCAAACCGCCTGCTCCGACGATTAGCACGCGTGCTTGGGCCAATTTTGTTTGCCCTTGCTCTCCGAAATCCAGGAGTGCATACTGCCGCGCATACCGCGCGTGGTTGTTCTGTTCCATATTAACCGCCTGAATAGGGAGGTAATAAAGCCACCACGTCACTTTCCCGCAATAGGGTATTCTCGGTTTTCATGTGCTCGTTGATCGCCAAAACATATTTTCGACCAGCTAACGCAGGATAGGTTTGCTCCAAATGGCTTACTACCTGATCTGTATCGATAGCCTCGATCATATTCTCCTTCCCTACGATTTCAACCAATCCTCCAAAAGATAAAACCCGTACTTTCATCATCCTTCTATGTCTTTCATTTGTTTATAATAATCCAACTTAAGCAATAGTAAACAGCAACTTATATGCCGCCACCAGCAATACGGTAGCCAAAACATATTTTAGTATGTCCTGATTGAATCGCTTGGATCCAAAATAAGCTCCCAGCAACCCACCCGTAAAAGCTACGACAATATACATCGCCATATGGTTAGTAACTGTAATGCCTTGCGTCATCATACCACCCAATCCTGCCAACGAATTGACGAAGATAAATGCCGCACTGATCGCTGCCGTCTGCTTTTGATTGGTCCACTGCAATAAGATCAATACGGGCGACAGGATAATGCCGCCACCAATTCCGATCATACCCGAAAGCAGTCCGACTACCGCGCCAATGGCAATAGAGATGGTTAATACAGGTGGTTTCAAGTTTTCATCTGCCGTATTCTTGAAAAAGAAAAACCGTACTATCGGCAAAATGAGCAGCAAACCCAAGATTTTTTTATAATAAACGTCGTCCATGGTAAGCATACCGCCTAGGAATGCGAAAGGAATAGATGCCAATGCGATGGGTAAGAATATGGGTATCTTAAAATGCTTTCCCCGATAATATTGAATAAAGGACGTCATCGCTACAAAAAGGTTCAATATTAACGCGGTAGGTTTCATCTCTTGTGGAGCGACACCGTATAATGCCATCAGTGCCAGATAGCCACTGGCTCCGCCATGTCCTACTGCCGAATACAAAAAGGCAACAATAAACAGTAATCCGTAAAATAGTTCTATATCCATGTATGATCTGGCAGTAAAATTAATTGTACTTCAGCACCTTTAGCATGCCCTTCTGAGTCTTCCGGCAAAACCATCAAGGCATTAGAGCGAGCATAAGATTGCATACGATACGATTCTTGCGCATGCAGTGCCTGTACTCTTCCATCGGCAAAATAGGCTTTTATAAAGTGGGTCAAACCCACCGGCTTTCGGTAATCATTGGCCGCAATTGCTTTTGTTTCTGTGAGCGAAGATTTGCGCTGCATCATGCGATCTATAGCAGGCAGCACGTATCTGTAAAAACAAGTTAATGCCGAAGAAGGATTGCCTGGTAAACCAAATACTAATGTATTGCCTGAATATCCGAAAAAGATAGGTTTACCGGGCTTTTGCCTTATTTTATGAAATACCGGAGTCACACCAGAGGCCAAACAGGATTGCACCACGAAATCATAATCACCCACACTAACTCCCCCAACGAGTATAAGTACATCTGCCTTAGGCAACGCATCTGCTATAGCGCTGCGAAGCGCAACTGGATCATCTTTTACCTTTTGTGCATCGACATGGCTCACTCCAGCGGCTCGCAAAGCCGCCGTTAATTGTATGGAATTTGATTCGTAGACTTCCCCGAATGCCAGTGGCTTTCCTAGTGACTGTAACTCATCGCCAGTCATCATCAAAGCTACTCGCGGAGCGGAATAAACATCCACCTGCTCGTGGCCAATGCCTGCCAGATAACCTATCGCCGCGGCAGAAAGAAAGGTACCCGCAGCAACCGCCAGCTCTCCCTTTTTCACTTCTGAACCTGCAGCACGTACGTTGGCACCTAGGGTGAGGCTTTCATCTACGATTCGAATTTCTTCATCGGATTTCTCCACCCGTTCTTGCATGACGACCGTATCTGCACCCGACGGAACAGGCGCACCGGTAAAAACACGTATGGCTTCCTGAACTCCCAAATACTGCATGGTGCTACTTCCCGCACGCATCTCTCCTACTATACGTAATGGCAGGCTCCGATCTGAAAATGCAATGGCATAGCCATCCATGGATGACTGTACAAAATTGGGAATATCCAACGTAGCATACACATCTTCGGCCAAAATCAGTCCATGAGATGCCGTCAGCGGTACGCGAACTACAGAAAGTGGATTCACCTGCTTCAAAATAAGTTCAGAAGCTTCGTTAACAGATACCATATACTCCATCAATTGCGTGGTATCGTATTGGGTATCTATATCGATATTCCCTTGTAAAAAGGGTACAGTCGTCACATCATCTTGATGTTGTTGCAATAGTACTTTGGCGCCTTTTTCTTCTCCGAGTTGCATCAATTCATCCACATATTTTCGGCTGAATAAGGTAGGTACGCCTATCTGTGATGGGTCGTCCCCGTAGTGACAAGTCACTATTCCTTTTCCCGACTCTTCGAACGTTTGGCAAAGTTGCCTAAATACGGAAGTAGTGAGGAAGGGTTGGTCGCAAACCGAAATAATTACCGCTGATAAGTTTGCATTCATCTCCAATAGATGCTGTACGCCAACGCGGATGGATGAACCCATACCGGAAGACCAGTCTGGATTCACACAGGTTGGTACGGCAGAATCCTGTAATTCTTGAATGACCGCATCTTGCTCAGCCCCAAGCACTACAACAACTTGGGCTGCCTCTAATTGCAGCGCCTCCTCTGTGACATGACGGATCAAGCTTTTACCTTTGTGTCTCAAGAGCTGTTTGGCATACCCCAAACGGGAGGAGCTCCCGGCAGCCAGGATTACGATACCTATTTTATCCATTGCATTCTTATTATCCACCGATACGAATCATGCTTCTGTTTGAAAGCTTTTCTGCTTCCAAATCATTAAAATCTTGCGTCATCTGCCCTCCTAGTTTAGCCTTCTTCTTATAAATATGTGCTTTGATCAACGGAACGGGATCTTCTCCTGTACGTAGTGGTGTGAGCAGGTCTACTTCACTATCTGAAAACAGGCAATTTTTCAATTTCCCGTCAGCCGTTAACCGGATTCGGTTACAACCGCTACAGAACGGTTCGCTCATGGAACTGATGACTGCAATATTTCCTCGATAGCCAGGAATTTTATACCGCTTTGCGGTATCATGTGGACTGCCGGGCATGAGGTGTAATTCTGGATCAATATCCAAGGAGTCCAGAATCTCCGCATGCGTTAGCACTTGATTGCTCGTCCACTTATTTCCGGAAAAAGGCATAAACTCGATAAACCTTACTTCGATTGGATGGTCTTTGGTTAAGGCCATAAAATCAACTAACTCGTCATCATTCAACCCCTTCATGACCACCATATTGATTTTACAGGGAATCCCTTCTTGCAACAAAAGATCGATATTGTTATAGACACGATCAAACAAATCGCGGCGTGTGATCTGTAAAAATTTGTCGCGCTTTAGGGTGTCCAGACTCACGTTCATACTGCTGAAATTACAGGCTTGTATTTCGGGCAACAAGTCGTCTATCCGTATTCCATTGGTCGTACAAGCCAATTCAACCGGCAGTTGCGCCAGCCCGGCCATGATTAGATCCGCATCTTTACGTACAAACGGTTCTCCACCAGTAAGACGGATCTTATTTACTCCTAAATCAATAAATCGACGAGCAAGAAAATCAATCTCCGCAGGCTGCATGAGCTGTGCTCGCGGTGCAAAACTGTAATCCTCTTCGGGCATGCAGTAGAAACACCGCAAATTGCAGTTGTCTGTAAGCGATATACGCAGGTACGTATGTTGGCGTCCGAATTGATCTACTAGCATACATGACCAGCTAAAATAGGTGTATTGCCATGCATCTTTGTCGTACGTTCGCGGAGCGATCTTCCATCACGATTACTCATGACTGCCTTTATTTCTGAAAGGATCGAAAGTGCAATTTCTTCTGATGTTTCTGAGCCGATATCCAGACCTATTGGTCCGAATAAACGTGTCATATCAAGGAAATCTGGCGGATTACCTTGCTCGTTGAGTTCAGCCATCAATCGATCAAATCGCTTTTTAGGACCTAACAATCCAATGTACGGACTATCAGATTGTATTAATTGATGTAATACATCCCGATCATAATTATAGTTATGTGTCATTAACACAGCTACGGAATACGAATCAATGGAAAGTTGGGCAATTGCCTCAGAAGCCGGAGCGATCAAGACACGCTTTGCCTTTGGAAACCGACGAGCCGTAGCATGCGTCGCGCGCCCATCAATGACCGTAACCGGCCAGTTCAACACCGAAGCAAGTTCCGCTAGCGGCTGAGCATCATTCCCGGCACCAAAGATGAACAATGCAATGGGCGGAGCAATGTGCTCAAGCAAGATGTCTTGAGAAACACCTTGGTCAACGATCGCAGTTTGATGCGAACGCTTGTTCTCCAGCACCTGGTTTATATCCTGCTGCAAATTATAGGATATAGATGAAGCGGCTGGTGGTGAGCTTTTCTGCGTACCTAAATCCTCTTTAACCAGTAAAAAGGTACCTCGCTGTCTGTCGCGCTGTTCCAATGCGTATTGAACAGCGATTACCGCATGCGATCGATACTGAATTAACTCTCGTAATAAAGCGATGGGATTATAATCCTGCTCGGCATCGATATACTCAAACAGAATGTGCACGATACCATTGCAGCCTAATTGTACGCCAAAAGCGGCATCACTGTCTTTTGTGGTATCATAGGTAATGAGCTTATTTTCCTTTTGGTAGGCAGCCAAGAGCGCCCGATTTAAGGCATCACCTTCCAGGCAGCCACCGCTGATGGCACCTGTGATCTGTCCGTCGTCGGTAACCAACATCCTGGCGCCTGGGCGCCGATAAGAAGACCCCTCTACGCGCACGACTGTAGCCAGTACTGCCTGCTTGGCTTGGCTTCTTGCCTTATCATAAGCTTCGACTATATCGTGTATCTCTTTCATCCTTCAAAATTATTAGGGATCCTGTGCCAAGTGATTTACTTTGGTTCCACAAAAATCATGCAATCTCTTCGTTTATATCCAATATGATTGGAGATCATGCTTTTGCAGAAAACCTATAGGAGCTTACCTAGCAGACGCCGTCACGTCTTCCGTGGTATACTGCTTACGGAACGCTACCGGTGTATGTCCGACTTTATTTTTAAAGAACCGGCAGAAATGTTGTGGATAATTGAACCCCAACAGGTAAGAGATTTCGCTTACTGTATAGGTTGAGCAGACTACTTTATGAATCGCTCTGGCAATAATCCAGTTTTGAATATGCGTCTTAGCAGGTAATCCCGTCTCCAATTTAATCAAATCTCCGAAATAATTTGCCGATAAATTCAGTTGATCGGCACAATAATTAACGGTGGGCACGCCCAGTTCTAGTTGCTCGCCACGCTCGTAATACGCATCCAATAGTGCTTCTAATTGGAGCAGTAGGTTTTTTCTAGCAATAGTAGACGACGCAAAGGATGTAAGCCAATTCATAATTCAAACTTATCAATAATTGCCCCAAACATTTAACAACAGGTACTAAAGCGAAATATTTACCACTCAAGACGAATACAAAGCCGCTACTTACTTTGAATCAGCCACTCTTTGAAATCGGCTGCCCGATTTTTACTCACAAAAATGATTTCTGGAACGGCAATATTCAAGTTAACCTGCAAGCGACTATCGGTGCAAACCACTACGTCTACCACACTTTCTCGAGCGATGATGAATTGCTTATTGGCACGATAGAATAGCTTTGGATTTAATGAGGAGGTAATTTGCTCCAATGTCTTCGCGTAGCGCAACACGATACCTGTGTCTAAATGCAAGCTGGTATTCTTTTCTGTGGTATAAAAACAGGCTACACTATTGAGCGCAATAGGCATCAGTTTATCACGCTGAGGAACCAACAGTTTCTCCGGATAAGACAATTGTTCCATTACATCCTTTGTAGACTTTTGATACAGCACCATTTCTTGCTGCGTTCTTCTCTTCCACTTGTTTATTGCACTCTCCACGTCTGCGTTCATCAGAGGCTTTAAAAGGTAATCAACGCTATTTACTTTAAAGGCGTCAATAGCATACGTATCATACGCCGTAGTGAAGATAATAGGCACGTCAATTAGCATCTCTTCAAATAGCATAAAAGCATGACCGTCAGACAAATGGATATCCATAAAGATAAGATCTGGCAATGACTGCGTTTGTAACCATTGAATAGTTTGTGCTACTCCTTCGGTGTTTCCTACAATGCTGATGGAAGGATCTATCTCCGACAGAATAGCGATCAAACTATCGTAAGCCGCAGTTTCATCTTCTACAATTAAGACCTTCATACTACGTCAATCTTATTTAATGGTAAAGTCACGGTAAATGTATCCATACGCTTTTCAATGATTACTTCTTTATTGAGCAATAGCTGGAAGCGACTCTGCAAATTTTTCAACCCCGTACCTGTCGTTTCTGGCTGTCTGATTTTAGGGAAAATAGGACTGCTGATTCGTAAACGATCTGCTTGCTCCGTATCTATACGGATGTGCATCGGATGAAGGCTGTCGATTGTATTGTGTACTACAATATTATCCAGCAATGGCAGAATAGACAGCACCGGTAGTTGATCGGTCAAAACATCCTGGTTTACGGCAATCTCAAAATGGATCTTATTGGCAAAACGTACTTCCATCATATAAGCGAATGAACGTACGAAAGCTAACTCTTCTGCGACACTCACCAGACCTTTCTTATCACTTCTAAGTATGTATCGAAACACATCGGATAGTTTCTCCACGTAGGTCAGTGTGGCTTCTTGATTTTGCTTTCGAATCAACGAAGTCAATCCATGAAGAGAGTTAAAGAAGAAATGAGGATTTATTTGATTGGTAAGCGCGTCGTATTGGCTTTGCAAATTTTCGACTTTCAATAATTCAATTTCTTTTTCTTTACTTCTTTGCAGTTGATACAATAAATAAATATGTCCTATCAACGCACTGAGGATGGCGACGATAAAAAACTGAAACAACACTAGGCTTCCGAAGTGACGTATGCGGCCATATAAAGAATAGGAAATAATGCCATACAAGATATAGGCTATTACGACAACCATTGCACTATGCAAAAGGCGTTTCAAAAAACTGGTAGTTGACCATTTTTCTAGATTCACCTTGATTAACTGATAAACTAATAACGTAAAATAGACGTATCGCAATACCGAAAATAAAATATGGAATGGTCGTCGATCTGCGGGCATATCGCGCATCTCGTAGGGCGTCCAAACAATATCCGGAAAAATTAGAAATAGCGCCACCAGCGAACTGAGCAGAAGAATTTGATAGGTTGTATAATATCGCTGTACCATGATCCTTAAAATAGCTGTAAAGCTATCACTTTATAAAAGCAAAATGACACTTCTACGCGTTAACACGAAAATATATTGATAATCACGAATAAAATCTAGTGATATAAATAAGTCTGCGCTAACCATCATAACTCAGCGAGTTTGAGGCCAAGTGCGCTATGCTTCAATGCTTTGATAACGGGAAGCTGTCGCACACGGATTCCTGTAGCCTGATAGACTGCGTTTACCAGGGCTGCTGTAGCGGGACCTTGCGCTGCCTCCCCTGCACCAAGCGGCACCTCATGGGGGTGGTCAATCACGTCAATATGTATAGCAGGAGCTTCCTGAAAACGTAAAATCGGGTAAGAATCCCAATTTAAATTGGTGACCTGCGTATCATCAAAATTGACTTCTTCCATAAGACCCCAGCTGATGGACTGCACCATCCCTCCTTCGATCTGATTTTTCAGTCCATCTGGATTGATCACCTCTCCGGCATCTACCACAGCCCATAATTTTATTACTTCGACCTTATTGGTTTGCTGATCTACCCGTACGTGTGCTGCTACAGCGCAATAGGCTGCCTGATTTTTATAGCGAGCAAACCCAATACCGATGCCTTGCTGGTTCTGCTTCTTGATGCTTCTAATTTGGTTTGCCAGTTGTTTTAGACAGGCAATAGCCCTTTCATCATTCAAATGACGGATCCTAAAATCAATGGGATCTATGTTCGCTTTCTCCGCCAGCTCATCCATAAACGATTCGATCGCAAACACATTTGCATAGGCGCCTAAGCCTCGTAAGGAGGATCTTCGTAGTGGGCCTCGAAAAATATGAGATTGCAGATGCAGTTGTGGTATGGTGTAATATGGCTCCGAATTACGGGTCGCTCCTCCTCTAAATCCGGACTTAGCCTCTCCGTGTCCCTTTTCGATATACCAAGCAGGCATCAAATTGTCTGCATCTCCACCCGGCCTCACGCCGTGATCGTCCGACCATAAATCATACTTCCAGCCTTTGATACGGCCTTGGCTATCCAAACCAGCCTCCACCTCTAACACCATCGCAGTACCGTAAGGCTCCCAAGCATTTTCCTCTTCGCGCATCCATTGTAAACGCACATGCCTACCCGGAAATTCCATCGCTAGTAATGCGGCTTCGGCAGCGACATCATCTGCACCATTGTGGCCATAGCAACCCGAACCGGGAACGCCTTTAACATGTATATGTTCTTCCGCTAATCCAAGTAGGTCCACAAGCGCTCCCCGTAATGGATAGACGCCTTGGCTATGTGTCCATACCCAAAGCTTTCCGTCCTCGTAACGTGCAATTCCGCAGGAAGGGCCATTAGCGGCATGCATAATATACGGCTTAAAATAAGCAGCTCGGTGCCTCACCGGAGAGTTGGCTATGGTGCTATCAGACCAAGCCTCGCTTTTTTCATCTATTTTGCTATCCGTAGGTAGTGATCTAATATGCTGCATAAGCGACCTATTTGCCGGTAGCGCTTTTTGATAATCCCAGGTGAGATGATGCGATACTGCTTTAGCGAGTTTAATCGTCTGATATTCATCTTCTGCTATCACGGCCACAAGACTACCAATCCGTATAAACTTAGCTAAGCCAGGAAGTTTCGAAATTGCCTGCGTAGCTACGGAAGTTAATTTGGCAGCCTGAGCAGGAGGGCGAACGATGCGCGCATGTACCATATCCGGGAAACGAAGATCATGTATAAAATGCGATTTGCCGGTAACCATAGATTTGATATCCATACGCGCGACAGACCGGCCTACAATCTTTCGTTCAGAATTAGCGTATAAAGGTGCATCCGAAGAAATCTTAGTTTCGAAATATTTTCCATTTAATAAGGTATAAATCGCAGTAGATTTCCCTTGTCCACTAATCTTCCCATCTTCAAGCGTTAAAGCTATTTTTGGAGTTGATAGTTCCTGAGATGCCATTTCAAGCAAGTATTCGCGAGCCGATGCAGCCGCCCTGCGAACCGACATCGCGCTGGTCTCAATGGATCTGCTTCCTGCGGTGTACCCTTCGTCTGGCGTATAACCTGTTTCTGCCAAATGAACATCAATAAGCGACATATTCATATTCAATTCCTCGGCAGCAACTTGGGCAATCGCGGTCGTTATTCCTTGCCCCAACTCCATTTTTCCGGTCATAATGGTTACACGACCATCCTCTCGAATGACTAACCAGGAATCAATTTCTTCCATATCCAGTTCCCTTGTTCGTATTTCGGGTGCAGATGGATCTGCTTGCTGTTTCTCGGATCTAGAACATGCCGTGCCCGACATGGAAAAACCAATGGCCAATACGCCTAAAGATTGAATAAATGCACGTCTACTTTGTTGATTTTTTTCCATAGTTTCTAGCGATCTGCAAGCTTTTTAACGGCACGAATGGCTCTGGCATGTATACCGCAACGACAGATATTTCGTTGAAGTTCGGCTCTAATTTCTGTTTCGGAGGGATTTGATTTGCGACGTAGTAAAGCTACAGAGGCCATGATTAGCCCATTGGTACAATAGCCACATTGCGCTGCCTGCTCCTCAAAAAAAGATTGCTGTACTGGATGAAGTTGTTCGCCTTCTTGGCTCAAACCTTCAAGCGTAGTGACTTCAGATTGCCCCACATTTTGAAGCGGATACGTACAGGATGGTACTGCAACCCCATCAATAAGCATCATACAGGCGCCACATTGTACTAATCCGCAACCAAATTTCGGCCCGTTGAGGGTGAGATTATTTCGTAAAATGTACAACATCGGTGTTTCTGGATCTGCCTTTATCTGACAATCCTTACCATTGACAAGAATTTTAAACACATTTTCCATATATATCGTAGAAGGTTAGTTATTAATAAAACATTTTTTTCTTCATAATGTTGTGGAAGCTAGGTAACAAGCAGCTACGAGCTTGGTTGTGATTAGCCCGATTTGTCATCTATCGTAATATAAATATCTACCGCTCACACTTTAAACACCATGATGAGGCGAAAAAAAGAAAATTCTTAAAAGCCTAATTTTATTCCTCTCACAACGCATTATACTATAATTTAGAAAAACCAACATGCAAAATCATTTATTGAACGCGACAGAAATGATGGCTTTTTTCGAGAAAGTCTTTTTGCACAATTTAGACTTTAGCTACGCATTTGAGATCGTATTTAGAACGACGATCATGTTTGCTATCATCATTACATTCTTAAGATTAACGGGCAAAAAGGGTATTCGCCAATTAAGTATTTACGAAGTAGCTATTATCATCGCCTTGGGATCTGCAGCAGGCGACCCTATGATTGTTGAAGATATGGCGATTGTACCTTCCTTGATAGCATTTGTGTCTACCTTATTACTGTACCGACTAATTACCTATATTTCTGCTCGTCATACAAAAGTGGAATCCTTAATTGAGGGCCAGCCTCTTTACGTTATTGAAGATGGTATGTTCAGTCTGGAAGCGAAAAAAGCACATACGCTGGGCGAAGACGAATTTTTTGCAGAAATGAGGGAAGCTAATGTTTCTCATATAGGCCAGATCAAAACGGCGATACTCGAAACAAATGGAAAGCTTAGTATTTTTTATTTCGAAGATAAGTTGGTCAAATATGGTCTTCCCATCTTGCCGAGGGAGTACAAAAATAGAACAGACGAAATAGAAATTGAAGGGCACTATGCCTGTACAAACTGTGGCGCAATCGAATATTTAACGAATAATAGTGTTTGTAAGCGATGCAATAATACTTACTGGCTACGTGCATCAAACGATAGGAGAATAACCTGATACTCAATAGCAAATTCAATAAAAATATACCACAGCCATCGGATTTCCTTTGCTTAGTTTTTGATCGTATCAATCACATTCTTTTTATAGAACTTTCCAATAGGAAGAATTGTTCCGTCTCTTAAGTATAATTCTCCCCCCGTAATTTTGTAAATTTCTCTAGTTGCGACCAGGTAAGACTTATGAATTCTGATAAAATGCTTTGGATTTAATTTAGCTTCGACTTCCTGCGTTCTTATCTGGCTTATAAACATCTTGTTCGCCGTAAAAAACTTCACGTAATTACCACAGCTTTGCGTGTACAATATTGAATTAAAAGGTATTTTGAGGATTTCATTGTTAACTTTTAACACAATATCTTCCAAATCTATACTAGCCTGTTTTTCAACACTTTTGCCTTCTAATCGATTTACTACCTTATCAATAGCAGAAAGAAATCTTTTAAAATCAAAAGGCTTTAACAAATAGTCGATAACATCATACTTATACGCTTCTAAAGCGTACTCTTCATAAGCGGTAGTAAGAATTACGAATGGTCTATTTGACATAGTCTCCAGCATCTCCATCCCCGTTAATCCAGGCATGTTGATATCTAGAAACACAAGATCCACCTCGTTATTATATATATATTCCATGGCTTCAACAGTATTGAAGATCGAAATACTGAGATTGAGATATCTTACCTGGCCTATAAAGTGTTCTAACACACGATGCCCTCCTTCTTCATCATCTACGATAATACACTTCAGTATGTTCATATTAGTTATCAAGATTTAAGACCAGGATAGTTTTGTAATGAGATGCTAATTTGTGGCTCTCCAAGATGAAATCATCATTATAAACATAGGATAAGCGTTGTTTAAGATTATCGAGACCCAGGTGTGTAGATTGTTCCTTAAAATCTTCATCCCCGATTGAGTTAATTATAATCATACGTAATACATTGCCTTTTAATTCGATGGAAATGTGAACAAACCAAAAAGTTTGATTACAACTGTGTTTGAAACTGTTTTCGACAAGGATAATTAGCAACAGTGGGGATATTTTTAAATATTCAATTTCATTTGTAGAATGAGAGCACCTAAATATGATATTACACCTTTTACCAATTCTTTCTCTTTCTAAATCAACATAATTGCGAATGAAGTTTATCTCATTGGATAATGAAACCTTTGACGTGTTGCCATTTTCTATTTGATAACGCATTAATTCGGAAACTTTAATAATAAGTTCAGGTGTTCGTTTAGGCTCAGTTAGACTCACCCCATACAGATTATGTAGCATATTGAAAAAGAAATGAGGATTTAGTTGAGCATGTAAAAACTTTAGATTCATCTCATTGAATAAAATCTGATTTAATTGCGCACGTTGTACCTCATTAGCATAGCCCTTCATCAAAGAAATAGCCATTACTGTCGCAGTACTGATGATACAAATAAAGAGATTATACAAAAACCCAATAGCTAACTCTCCAGAATCATAAAAATCAGGATCTATCCACTTCATATCAGCGACTAGAAGTATGATGGCCCCAACTAGGATTAATACTAAAGAATAGACAATGTAGATGAAGTACTTTTTAAGAAGATAATACCTAAATACCACAAATCTGTGAACCTGTGCTTGTAAATAGAGAATTAAGAAAAAAACAAATCCCTTGAAAAAGTCTTCTATCGAATTTATATAAATCCACTCCTGAAGCATTGTTATAATAAGCATAGAACAGAAAATGAGTAATTCTAGGCTCCAGTTTTTACGTAAACTTAATTTCATAACATTCACTCAAATAATACTAAATTCGGGTAGAGTAATTTTTTCTTTTAGCTTGTTATATTACCTTATGATACTGCTCTCTGCGCTTAGGCATTAGACATCGTGATATAACTACACTCCGTTTTTCATGGCTTAATCACTATTGTCTTATTTATTTACTAATATTAGCCGAGGATTTAACTCTCTGTAACACCCATATATATTTACTGCACAAAAGTATTGCACTTGAGCTTTTAACGTTCCCACAAAAAGCCGTAATCATAGGACAATAAGACAAATTAGAATGGAGGGGGTATTGGAATGGATAATTAGTTATTGGTGCCGAGATGGCCGGTAGGGTTTGTTCGAAAAATACTTCTTTATATTACGACTTACTTGTATTCGAAGTATCACTTTTTCAGGCATAAAATATATCGCTGAAACCTAAAAAAATGCAGTTAGCTTTAATCCAGTAGTAAAATAATCCATATTATTTTTTTTCCTAAATTGTAAACTTGATGACGGTTCTTGACTGGGTTCTTGGATGTCGTCTGAGATGGTATAGGTGAAAACAGGTCTCAAATGGTGATAATCGGCGTAGAGCGTAATTCCTAATTCCGCATTCAACATTCTTGTAAGACTAAGTCCACCGTTGACTTTGAAAGACCTAGAGGGTTTATAAGTGAGTAAATCTATTTCATTGTTTAAGACGTTGTGATCGTCATCCTCAAATTTAAAAGATACTTTTCCGGTAGCACCAGCAGCTACCCCCGCCCCTACTTTGGCATGTGCAAGCCAATTGGGAGAGATTTGGTAGGTGTAATGGGGTCCTATTGTGAAATTCAAAACACCCACAGATTGCGTTATTATCGAGGATGTCCCAGAGCCTATTTCTGGGTCTATAAAGGTTGTTTTGCTTGTACTTATCGGAAAACTCGAAAAGGAGAAATCGGCGCCCACTCCCACATTCTTGCTGAAATAATACGCCCCATCCAGACCTGCTTCAAAACCGGTCTGCGAGTAAATCCCTAAATCGAGGTCGTCCATCAGATTTCTACGTGCGGACGCGAAGCCCATTTTCAATGATAGATAAGAGAAGTTATTGTTCTTGTTTTCAAAATGGAAATTGTTCGGGCGGTCACCATCATTCTTGTACAACTTGTTTACAAAGAGATATCCGAGTTGTGTAGAAATTATGCCAATACCTGCTCCAGCCAGCACATCCGAAATCCAATGTCTGTTGTTAAGCCCCCTTCCAATACCAGTAAAAGTACTCATTGAATAACCCGCAACACTGTACATAGGACTTATTTGGCCGTACTCCTTATGCATAAAAGTTGCATTCATAAATGCATTGGATGTGTGCCCAGAAGGAAAGGAGTTGGCACTAGAGGCATCTGGTCTTTCTACATTAGCAGTATATTTTATCGAATTGACAATAATCGCCATAATAGCAGCGCTCATAGCGTAGGATACCGTAGCGCGTCCAAGATTGTTGCGGCCTTTTACTCCGGAAAGGTTTAGGGCATAAACACTAAGAGCTGGCATATACTGCATATAATCATCATAATGATTTGCAAAAGTAGGAATGTACCGATTACGAATTTCTCTTATATTCTCTCTACTACCCCACGTCGCAGCACTCGCAGCGAAGAATATTGTTGGTGTAAGACCAATTCTTACCGCGTCTTTTTTAAAAAAAGATTTTCCAATATTTTCTACAGCTAAGCTATCTCGATGTAAGAATGGCGCATTCTTGCTAGATAGCGATTGTGCATAAGTGCTCGTGTTTACAAGAAGGATAGCAACAAAAACAATCCTTAAGCGTAGTATTAAATACATTAAGCCTGTTCTCATATTAAAATAAAGTTAGAGTTAACTGTAACAGCAGCTGTTTTAATTGTTCTGCATCAGAGAGATGGATGTGATTTCCGGCTTATCTTAATCCCGCCAACTATTTAGTTACCTGAGAGATCAAAGGCAAGGGAGCGAATAAGCGTTTTATCATCACTTTCGGTTTCTCATTACTTTACTTAGAACTAGAGGAGCTGCAAGTAGATCAATATCGTAGGAGTAAACGATGTACTTTTCCACCCAATGAGGTTCAAACTTTTCTTTAAATTCTCTAAGCCCCCTGGTGCTTTTAAAGTGTGAATTTTTATTATACAAAAAACTAATTGTGGATTCGATGACCCCATTTTTTTTATCAAATCCCGAGAGAGGTGCTAAGCCCATATTTAACATCTGATACCCCTCATCCCGACAGTAATCCATGAATCGTAGGAGTAATACATCCATATTTCCACCTGGTGCAATATCTAGCTTTCTGATCAAATCGTAAGTAGCTTCCCTTGGCGCGTAGTTTGGAATGATGTTTAAAAATGCCAAAACGTTGCCTTCGGCATCTTCCAAAGTAATTACATCATTATCTCGTATTTTTTCGGGATCAAACATACCTTGTGAAAAGACGCGTTCACTTCGCTTCATCTCTATGAGCCAATTATCTGAAACGAGCCGAAGTCTTTCTATGAATTCATCTGATAGTGGAGCGCGGTAGCATTCGGAACGATAGCCTTTCCTATCAATGTTATTAACGGCATTCCTCAAAGATTTTCGCTTTTTCCCTTGCAAATTGAAATTATGCACATCGACAATAGCTTCTTCTCCTATAAGAAAATGTTTCTTGCCTAATGACTGATACAATTCAAGGTGTTGTTGATCAACCCTGTAATACGTAACTTTTAATCCTTTTTTTCGGCAATACTCTTCGAATGATCGGATTAAATCCATGATAATATTTCGATCATCCTCACAAACTGGTCCTTCAAGAGCCACTGCAAAGCCCATACTGACTTTGTATGATATAAATCCGGTCTTACTTTCATTGAAAAAGAGCGTTTTGTCTCCATAAGTTTTGAAGTAATCAACGGGTGATCTTCCATACCTATTTAGTATCGCTTGTGCCTCTGCTGTTTTTGTTTCACTTTCTGAACACTGGCTAGACATTGGCTTGAAGACAAAGTATAAGATGGCGGAAATGCTTAATACACCAAAAAGATTAAGTGAATATAAAAATAGGTGCGCAAGCAATGTCTTAGGATTACCGGCTGTAGTATCTAGTAAAATAAAACCTTTAGAAGTTGCTTTTAGCACAGATTCAATTGAAAAGTCCATGGAGAAATGCTCTATTTGCAGATAGCAAAATCCAGCAATACCGTAGAGTATGACACCGGAAACAAGAAAAATAAATTGACCACGTTTTGATATGGATAATATTTTCCTATTAGAAACGAAATAATGCTTGTAAGAACATAGCAGAATTAGACTTATACCAAAAGCTATTATACTGTCTACATAAGCAGTATCCTGTATCAAACCAAATAGAACCATAAAGCAGCAAAAAATTAGCCCGAAATACCAGGCTGCGCGTAAGCCGCGAATCATAAAAACGGAACAAATAATGCAGACGATGCCAATCAGGAAAATCAATGCATTTGAAGGATCTTGGCCAAGGGTGTCAAATATTCCGATTATATATTGACTATGTGGAATATAAGATGGAATAATAGAAGAGATAATGTATAGCAATCCAGATATAAAAATGAAGATCGCAGGTAATGTTCGGATAATAAGACCATCCTTATGAATAAAAAACGTAATCCCCCCAATAAGCAAGGGCGCCCAAAATTCAAGTAATCTATAAAGCAACGAAATTGATATCGCTTGTTGCTCAGAATAGCCAAAACGATGAAGCAAAAGAACCATTGAAACTTCTACAATACCCACCCCTTTTAAAAAAGGAGAAAAGCAATAAAATAAAGTAGCCACAGCATAAACTATTAAACAAGCATCAAAGGATGGTTCAATATTAAGCGCAAACATGGCCACATATAGATGTAACAGTCCTATCAACTCGATAATAAGCGCCCAAAATAAACCCATAATTAACGGCTTCATTGACAACTTATGCCGTAGAAGCTCACTATGAAACAATTCTGCAGATGGGAAAAACTTTACCGTTAACCTGTATAATATACCCTTTTTATAAAATGAGACGGCGGAACATGCTATAATAACCCAAAAACCTATCGAACTTGCCAGAAATATTAGGAAGGACTCGCTGGCATTTTGAATGCCCCAATAGAACAATACAAAAAAACTTAATACCGTAATCGACAACAGATTAAGCAACGTATAGATCACCGAGGCGAAATCTGTAGTTGGGCGGGATATTCCTTGTTTTTCAATTTCCTTTCTAAAAAGGGCAATAGAAGTAAATCCTCCCGCTGGAAGAAAAACACTAACGAAATTTCGCTTAAGAAACAACTCTAAAGCCACAGACATAGAAAGGTCGCACGAAAGTGTTTTAAAACTGCAGCGATATATAAGACCGTGCACGACTATATAAGCTATTGAAAGTACGGCTCCAATAGCTAGCCAACGGAAGGATGTATGATTAATCAATTGCACAGCGGCTATTACCTCCGTTCGTTGATTCATAAAGAAAGCTATTCCGCCTAATAACAAGATTATTCCCAAAAACACTTGAAATAAAACCTTATTATTTTTATTGATTGATAATTGTAATGTACTCATAACTGTATTTAAAAATCTATTCCTATTTTTGCTCTGATCCCCCATTTAGAAACCATGGGATTATTTGTGTAAGTGAATCGCCTAACCAGATCGATACGCAACACTTTGAAAATGTTACCCAGTCCTACACTTCCTTCTATATAAGGCCCCCGATCTAAGCCGTATAGCATAGGCACTGCTCCTGGGAACCTCGAAGTGGGTGAATATTCACCAATAGCGGCGGCTCTATTTTCTTTATCTATATGTCCAAAAAGAGTTTTCACGGATATCCATTCGCGTAAATCAAGCTTATTAATCAATGGAATCTTATTCAGAATAAATCCATTAAAACCGTGTTGTATTTGTAACGATGCATAACGATCACTCATAAATTCCATATTATTCATCAGGTTGAAAGAGTTGGCCTGATAAGCATACGTTTGATTGGCTCTATGAATCATCGCTAATGGGTAAGGGACTTTGCCAAATTGAATACCGCTCTCAAAATTCACATCTGAAAATCCCAGTTGAGACATAAAAAATCTCTTACTAGCGGTGACAATAAATCGTTGGTAATTGTAGTCACTTCCAAATGGACCCTTTAAACCAATCTCTCCCGAAATTGACATAACAGGCTTTCCTACGTTGATTATGCGACGAAAGCGTTTCCCTTGATAAATTTTCTCTCCAGGTGCCCAACGAAAACTAGCCGTAATCGCTGTAGTCGTGATCTCATTATTTAAGCTTCCATTGTTATTTTCATAAAATCTCAGAAGACCTGCCGGATTCAGCGTCTCCCTTTTAAGGCCTAACTTGAAAGCAGTATGATTATCAAACTCATGATGTAATTCTGTATATATTTTGTGATGATAGATCATCCTATCATTTCGGCCTCTTCGAAATGATAACAGAAAGTTGTCATTGTCCAAAAAATTTAGCTCTTGTCCGGGAATCTGTATATCACTTGATGTACCCACAGAGATCGAACTGACCGGATATTTATAGACCGATTCGCCGTTTAAAGAGTAGATAGCTGCCAGATTATATTTAAATTTTTTATCTCTGGTACCGTATGCGCCATACCCATCAAGAACTAGTTTTTTACTAAATTGATCGGTAGTGTTGCCTCCAAATTTGAAACGGTTTCCCTCGATTGGGTTAAAACTATAAAAAGATGGAATTGGACCAATTTCAAACAATCCTTTAGTGACATAACCTGAGGTTATGATACTACTTATAGACATTATTCTGCGGAAAGACTTTGAATTTTTCAGACTGTCGATGTTATTGTATGCCTGAGTTTCAAAACTGCTAAGTTTTTCTGGACGCGCTTGCTCCCAATCTATTAAGTGACCTTTTTCCCCTTTTGACTGAAGCGCATAAGGTGACGGATTTGATATAGTTGTTGGCGAGTCACCAATGGTTCTAGTAATTACTTTTTCACCAAAGAGGTCCATACCTTTGCGGAATACTCCAAGATCCATCTTAACGACACTTTTATTTAAGAAGTACTTGTTGTCTTTATTTTTCGCGTAGTTATATTCCATCTCTAGGCTTTTAACCCAATTAATGTTGGTTACATCATTAATTGTAAGTTCGGCCTTGCTCAAAGCATAGCTGCCATCAAGATCTATATATAGATATCCTGAAAATAATGCATCTTCTGGATTGCGGGGTACAAACTGAATCTTTAAACGTGCTGGAGATGTGTCGTTCAAGGTATCTACTTCATAATATTTATAGAAAGATGGCCCCAAGGAAGCGATCGGGCTTAAAAACCTCCTATTTCCAATAGCTATATCATTTTCATATACATTACTCGATCCATAGATTTTCTCTAGGTACTCATCTACACCATCTTCGTCGATAAACTGGTCTACGCGAGATTGCTTTTCATCGATTAATTGATACTGCTCGTCGTGGGTTTGAGAAACCGTTCTTATTCCAATTTTCTCGTTCATATAAATAGGTACGAGTGATCGACCGGGCAACTTCACCGTATCAATACCAGCCTCCAAAAAACTGAATTTTTTAAGCAGCTTAGAATTTGCCCTTTTTTCGTTTGCAATTCCTAACGACATCGATAGCTTCTCATATTCTGAAAATAGTATGTGAGACGTTTTGAGCGAATTATTGTCATCGCGTTTTGCTATAACTTTTCTAATAAAATCGACCGTAGCATTATTCTTATTAGTGTAACGTCTTCTTTTAGGAGCTCTAATCACTACTTCTTCAATAGCTGTGCTCTTTTCAGACAACGAGATATCTATCGCTTTGTCTTGATCTACTTGAGTCAAAGAAATAGACTGCTCATCATAACCAAGCGATTGAATTAACAGTGTTCCTTCGTTGGATGGAATAGAGATGATGAATTCTCCATTACTATTAGTACTGGTTGCCACATTACTCTCTACATGTCTAATAACGACTCCTGCAATTGGCAAACCGCTGCTTATGCTAGTAACTTTCCCTGTCAATTTATTTTGAGCAAATAAAAATGACATAGAAAATAAAAACAAAAGCGCGCAAAGATATTTCATAACAAATTTTGCTTGAATGTTTAAATAATTTACTTAAGTGTGTTGGTGGCCTAGAGATTATTAAGCTTTATGGCATTATAAAGCGCCTGGAAATCCCTCTTGTAAGTATGCGGTCCCGCTAAGAGAGTGACCTTTAATCCGGCATTTTGAAATAGACTTGCTCGCTCTTCTTCGTCATCTCTAGAGAAGATATAGGCAGAGGAGATAGATTTCATTTTTAATGCTTCCGGAATAACCTCAAACTCATTTGGTTTTTGTTTTACATTAAGCATCGTCGCAAATGTTACCTCTAGGCTCGCATACCGATCTGGAGAAAGGAATGTTGCATGTCGTATTTTTTTTTGCAAACTCTTTGAAAAGTTGTTGATAATGAACGGTAAAATTCCTGCTGAAAATGAATGGCCGATCAAGTAGATGTTATCGCATTTAGATTTTGCCAAATAAAGTTGGATGTACCTTTCAAAATCCCTGCTGGCTACTTGAGGTGTTTTCTTCGTCCAAAAATATTTCCTTGCATCAAAGACTATTTGGTTATACCCATCCTGATTAAAATATTTCAACAAACCCTTACTAAAACTAGTATAACCACCATCTCCGGTTATGAACACAATGAGTGTGTTCTTATTCGCATCGCTACTTATCTGCGGAATGACATAGTCAGGCGTTTCACCATAACTTTGCTTTTGTCCGACCAAACAGTAAAAAAAAATTGCCATCAGAACCCTTATATTATTACGCATTTTCTATTTAATTTTCGATATGTAATAAAGTGCTATGTAATAATAACTTCAGTACGCAGAACAATCCTGCTTACACCAGCATTTTATTGATATGCAAAACAATACAAAAGTTATTGTAGACAGAAAAACAAATGACGAACGTACATTTTGTAAGGATGAAATGACTTTATCATACCACTATTTCGTCGTAATAGCAGAAAAGGAGGTGTATTGCAACAAATACAGTTTCCTATATATTTGCATATTTAAAAATTTAAATTCAAGTTTAACTAAATAATAGATTTAGCTTTGTCTTCTAAAAAAGTTCAATTATCAATACCTTTTATATATGTATAGCATTGCCGAAGAGAATTATTTGAAATCACTTTTTAACCTTGCCAATGAGCACGATCTTATTCAGTTGAAGGAGATTGGGAAATTGCTCGATGTCAAAATGTCTTCCGTTACGAATATGATGAAGCGATTCGCTGATAAGGGGCTAGTACATTATGAGAATTACAAACCGGTCAAGCTAACAGAAAATGGGAAGCGGGAAGCAGCTTTGATCATTCGAAAACATCGTTTGACAGAGATGTACCTCGTTGAGAAAATGGGTTTCGGTTGGGAAAAAGTACATAATATCGCGGAACAAATTGAGCATATCCATGCTTCCGATTTTTTTGACAAAATGGATGAGATTCTCGGCTTTCCGACCGTAGATCCCCATGGATCACCTATACCAGATAAAGATGGCAAAATTGTACGAATTCAACACAAAACATTGAGCGAGTGTAAAATTGGCGACAAAGCAAAGCTAATGGCTGTGAGACAATCATCATCTGACTTTCTCAGTTATTTGAATTCGCGTGAACTTTATCTGGGTGAAACCGTAGAGGTGGAGGAAATCGAGTCCTTTGATGGTACAATGAAAATTGTTTATAGTTCTGGCAGAAAGGAAAGCCTCAGTAAGAAAGTCTGTGATATGCTATTGGTGCGTTAGTTTACAGACAACAAAATTTGGTGATATCTAAACAAAAAGACCTTGTAAAAGTCTATTGCACTATCAAACTCCCAATTATCAACAGTCTTACATCCCTTCAGTTCGACATTGCTTTCCTCATTTATTCTCCACTCTTGCCAAGTGCCTAAAAGCTGTACGAATCTTTCTTAAGTAATTTAATATTCATTGATCTTAGTGAAGAATAGCGGGGAATTCATGTGTTCCATCTGCTCGGCTGTTATGCGGATTGAATATCAGTCAAATTACATCCTTCGGATCAAGTAAAGTTCAGCAAACCACATTTCGCTGACGACAAAGACAGCCCCTTCCCTACCTATTTCAGTAAGCATTATCGGTTTTTAATTCCGATGGTTAACACGACCTCTACGGCACGACACTTCAACTTGCTGCTCAAAGTGGGTATTTCGATCTCGAAATACCTGCTAATCTTATCGGTATCCATCTTATCATTTGGCGTTCTCAAGTCTAAACAAGTGTTTGAAATGGCTTTTTTTCTGTGGTAATATCACGACGCAAAAACACAAAAGTTAGTCAAGACTAAAAATAAATTTAGATTTATATTATTAGATGGATAAAACTTATTATTTTTGCTAGACTAAATTTCTATAATGCAGTATGGATAAGATAACAAGCAAATGATTTATGGAATACGTAATTCAATTATTGGAAAGGGAAAAGAAGGTATTGGAAACCAGCATTCGTGATCAGGATATGTTGCGCAAGGATATGAGAAAGGCGACACTACATCTTAAAAATATTAACGAATTGAAAAGAGCATTAAAAGTCCTGAAAACAAAAGTGCGACTGTTAAGCTGAGCAAAAAACGAACAATAATAAAGAAGAGAAAATGAAAATTGATTTAACATTACCAGAGTTACCTTATGAGAGGACAGCCTTAATTCCCATCATTACCGAAGAGACCTTTGACTACCATTATGGAAAGCATCACGCTACCTATGTAAATAATCTTCAGGGATTGGTAAAGGATACAGCACTTGGAGAATTGAGTGTCGAAGACATCATTCAGAGAGGCTTTCAGGAAGGCAATGCGGCACTGTTCAACAATGCCGCACAGCACTGGAATCATAGCTTTTTTTGGCATTGCCTATCTCCTGATGGTGGTAAGATGCCAGATGGAAAAATTGCAGAATTGATAAATCGTGATTTTGGCAGTTTTGTCGATTTCAAAAACAGATTCTCAGAGACGGCCGTCAAGCTCTTTGGCGCGGGTTGGGCATGGTTGGCACAAAACGAGCGAGGCGTTTTGGAGATCGTTCCGATGAAAGATGCTTATACGCCATTGACCCAAAATAAAACTCCAATATTGACACTCGATGTATGGGAACATGCCTATTACATTGACTACCGTAATGCCCGTCCAAAATTCGTAGAAGGCTTTTGGGACATTGTGAATTGGGATTTCGCCAACAAAAATTTGAAGTAAGGGAACGGGCGATATGATGGACAGCATCATTTCTAGATGGGACTTTAGAATAAGGAAAAGGATGAATATATGGGTGAAAGATGTATGAAACATATTGAACAACATTGGAAAACGCTGACGGTTTCGGCCAACGATTTTTTCAATACAGGAAATTTCGAACAGGCGCTCTCTAACTATCAGGAAGCCCTGTATCGAGCAGAAGTCATAAATGACCATCGTTCAGAATGTTTGGAATTCAACATTCCCACTATACAAATCTTTGTCATTTCCTGTAATAACCTCGCCAATACGTATATCGAACTCTGTAGGTTGGAGGATGCCGAAAGGATGCTGACAAGAGTAATATATTATCTATTGTATCTGGTGAAAGACGGTGATATTAGTAGCGATGAGGTTCGAAATGAGCTCAAACGAGCCGGTGTAGCTTTGATGGTATTTGGCCAAGAGCATAGTGATAAGCAATCTCAGGAAGCTAATTTCCAATTGCTTAAAGAAGAGTTAACAGAATATGAAATCTTAAAAAAATAGAAAAAACATGTGTGGATCAATAAAAAAGTTAGTTGCCGGACAACAGGCTACCTTTGTCCAAAAAGGCCCTTTGACAATCGGAAATAGATTGCCCGAATTTACAAAGAAAGCCATTTTTACAAAGGAGAATGGAATAGAGATAGTAGACATCACCAATACCTATGCGTCAAAGCAGGAAAAGTGGACAATTCTGTTCTGGTGGCCGAAGGACTTCACCTTTGTCTGCCCAACGGAGATTATCGAATTTGACGAACGTTCAGCGGATTTTACTTCGCGAAACGCATTGGTAATCGGCGCATCGACTGACTCGGAATTTGTACACCTCGGTTGGAGACAGAGCCACCCCGGACTGGCGAAATTGAGCATCCCGATGTTGGCTGACACCTCCAAGTCCCTAGCAGAAGAAATGGGAATCTTGGATGCTGATGAGAAAGTGGCATACCGTGCAACATTCATCATTGACCCCAATGGCATCATCCAATGGCTCAGCGTTTACCCAATGAATGTAGGCCGCAACGTGGACGAAGTACTTCGAGTATTGGATGCCTTACAGACGGAAGAACTGACAGGTTGCGGCTGGACACCTGGGCAGCAGACGGTAACGACAAAATTAAAGGAAAAGAATGCTATATGAAAAGGAGGATTAAAGATGATTGAACCGATTTTACAGGAAAACAAAGACCGGTTTGTCGTTTTTCCTATTCATCACGATGACATTTGGCAATTCTATAAAAATGCAGAGGCGAGTTTTTGGACGGTAGAAGAAGTGGATTTGTCGCCGGATATGAACGATTGGCAAGATAAGCTTAACACGGATGAACGTTATTTCATCTCGCACGTGTTGGCATTTTTTGCAGCGAGCGATGGTATTGTCAACGAAAACCTAGCAGTCAACTTCATACAGGAAGTTCAATACCCAGAAGCCCGTTGTTTTTATGGTTTTCAGATCATGATTGAAAATATCCATTCTGAAATGTATTCGCTGCTCATCGACACATACATTAAGGACGCACAAGAAAAAGATCACCTGCTCCGCGCCATCGACACGATACCCTGTGTTGGCAAAAAGGCAGATTGGGCATTGCGCTGGATAGAAAGCAACAGTTTCGCCGAAAGGCTGATTGCCTTTGCTGCAGTGGAAGGTATTTTCTTTTCTGGTAGTTTCTGTTCCATATTCTGGCTAAAGAAAAGGGGCCTGATGCCTGGACTTACTTTTTCTAACGAATTGATTAGCCGTGATGAGGGTTTGCACTGTGATTTTGCCTGCCTGCTATACACCCGTCATTTGCTACACAAATTGCAGGAAGAAACTGTTGAGGAAATCATTATAGATGCCGTAGCCATCGAAAAGGAGTTTGTGACCGATGCCCTGCCTGTCCGCCTAATTGGTATGAATGCCGAGCTGATGTGCCAATACATCGAATTTGTTGCCGATAGATTACTTGTGGCATTAGGTTGCAAAAAGGTTTGGAATGCGATCAATCCTTTCGATTTCATGGAACTTATTTCCTTGCAAGGGAAGACAAATTTCTTCGAACGGCGTGTCGGCGAATACCAGAAAACAGGGGTTGTACAGGGAGCGAAATGGAACAACGACTTTTCGTTGGATGAGGAGTTTTAGAAAGTATCATATAGGTAGATCAGATATGGGATTAGCAATATACGGATATGGTAGTTCGGTACTAAAAAAACGAACGCTTACAATAGATAAGACTTATCCAAACTTGGACAAATTGGTTGCTGATATGTGGGAGACCATGGGCGATGCTTCAGGTTGTGGCTTGGCAGCGCCACAAATTGGACGGTCAATCAGCCTGTTTATAGTAGATAGCCGTCTTATCTATTTAGGGTTGAGCGAAAAACAGCGAAAACTCTATTTCTCACCTGGTGACGAGGGGATCCGTGAGGTATTTATCAACGCTCAGATCAATTCCTACTCGGAAGAGGAATGGGAAGAAGTAGAAGGCTGCCTAAGTGTCCCAACTTTGTCGGGAAAAGTAATTCGGCCTTGGGCAATCCGTGTGACTTATGAAAACCAATATTTTGAAAAGAAAGAAAAGGAGTTCACTGGCATGACGGCACGGATTATCGCTCATGAATACGACCATATACAAGGATTGCTCTATGTGAATAGGCTAAAGCCATTAGGTAAACAACTGATGGAAGCTAAACTCCATCAATTGGCAAACGGCAAAGTGCGGGTGGCATATGAGATGAAATTTGGCAACCCGAAAAGAAACAAATAAAGCAAACTAAGGATGTTCGTAATAAAAAGAAACGGAAAACAAGAGGCAGTGCATTTTGATAAAATCACCGCCCGCATACACAAGCTCATTTATGGACTTTCCATAGCAGAAAAGGATGTCATCGAAATTTCTAAAAAAGTAATACAGGGCATTTACAACGATGTAACCACCACCGAACTGGACAACCTTGCTGCCGAGACTGCTGCAGCTTATACCACGATACACCCTGACTTTGCTGTACTGGCGGCTCGTATTGCGGTCAGTAACCTGCACAAGAATACCTTAAAATCCTTTTCCAAAACGGCCAGATTGCTGTACGACTATATCGACCCTGTTACCCACAACCCTGCTCCCCTATTATCAAAAGAAGTTTATGAGATTATTCGCAAAAATGCTGATGAGATAGACGGCAGCATCATTTACGACAGGGACTACGGGTTTGATTATTTTGGGTTTAAGACCTTGGAACGTTCTTACCTGATCCGTACCAATGGTGACGTGACCGAACGCCCACAACATCTTTTCATGCGTGTGGCGCTGGGTATTCACAAGGAAGACATCAAGGCTGCTATAGAGACTTACAATTTGATGAGCGAAAAATGGTTTATTCACGCTACACCGACACTATTCAATTCGGGTACGCCCAAACCGCAGATGTCATCTTGCTTCCTGTTGAGCATGACCGAGGACAGCATCAATGGCATTTTTGACACGCTGAAACGCTGTGCCTTGATTTCACAGTCTGCCGGAGGAATCGGGTTGAGCATACACAATATACGTGCGACAGGTAGCTATATCAAAGGTACGGGTGGTATTTCTAACGGTATCTTGCCAATGTTACGCGTGTTCAACGATACGGCACGTTATGTAGATCAGGGTGGTGGCAAACGCAAGGGAGCAATCGCAGTATATCTCGAACCATGGCATTCCGATATATTTGATTTCTTGGATATTCGTAAAAATCATGGAAAGGAGGAGATGCGAGCAAGAGATCTCTTCCCAGCCCTATGGATACCTGACCTGTTTATGCAGCGTGTGGAAGCCAATGCCAGCTGGTCGCTATTCGACCCAAACGAGGCTGCGGGCTTATATGATGTTTATGGTGATGCCTTTGAGGAACTGTACCAGCATTACGAATCTGATGGCAGGTACCACCGCAAACAGGTAAAAGCCCGCGAGCTGTGGAATGCCATCTTACAAGCCCAGATTGAAACAGGTACACCATATATGTGTTACAAGGACGCCGCTAACAAAAAATCTAATCAACAGAACATCGGCGTAATCCGCAGTTCCAATCTGTGCACCGAGATCATGGAGTATACCAATGCCGATGAGGTAGCGGTATGCAATCTTGCCTCACTGGCCTTGCCTCGCTATGTTATTGAAAATGGGTTTGATTTCCAAAGACTGTACGCGATCACTAAAATCGTTACCCGGAATCTGAATAAGATCATAGACGGCAATTATTATCCCATACCTGAAACTGAAAATTCCAACTCCCGTCATCGTCCGATCGGCTTGGGAATACAAGGGCTAGCGGATGTGTTTATCCTATTGCGATTGCCTTTTGAAAGTGAAGAAGCGAAGCGGTTGAATATCGAAATTTTTGAGACAATATACTTTGCGGCAATGGAGGCTTCGATGGAATTGGCGAGAGAACAAGGTGCTTATAAGAGCTTCAATGGTTCGCCACTGTCAGAAGGGAAATTTCAATTTGATCTTTGGAATATTGAACCGTCCCAACGCTGGAATTGGAACGCATTGCGGGAAGAGGTGAAAAAATTTGGCGTTCGCAATTCATTACTAATCGCACCAATGCCTACCGCCTCCACCTCACAGATATTAGGCAATAATGAATGCTTTGAACCCTATACAAGCAATGTTTATAACAGGCGTGTGCTTTCAGGAGAGTTCGTTGTAGTCAATAAGCACCTGCTCAAAGATCTGACCGAACTTAACCTGTGGAATCCTGCTATGAAAAACAAACTGATCGCCGAAAACGGATCGGTACAGCGTATTAAAGAAATTCCAGACAGCCTTAAAGCACTTTACAAAACGGTGTGGGAAATAAAGCAGAAAACCATTATTGATATGGCGGCAGACAGGGGTGCTTTTATCTGCCAATCACAGTCCTTAAATCTATTTATGGCAGAACCGAATATCGCAAAATTGACCTCTATGCACTTCCACACTTGGAAAAGCGGACTGAAAACAGGAATGTATTATTTGCGCACTAAAGCAGCGGTAGATGCCATCAAGTTTACCGTTGAAACGGCATTCTCTTCAGAAGACAAACAGGCTGAGATATCCTGCTCTTTGGACAATTCCGAGGAATGCATCGCATGTGGAAGTTAATAGGATCGGAAAGAATAAGCGATTGAAGTACAAAAATTAAGGAAATGAGCAGTCATATAAATACGCAGATACAATCTTCGAATCAGAGGTGCAGCAATAGCCGAAATTAGTTATGAAATTAATATTAGTACGACACGGACAATCTCAATGGAATTTGCACAACCGTTTTACAGGCTGGAAAGATGTAGATCTGACGCATACTGGCAGAGAAGAAGCCAGAATCGCGGCGTCTCAGATCAGAGATGATCATATCGATGTGGCATTTACCTCTAAATTGATTCGGGCGCAGCACACATTACAGATTATCCAAAAAACCAACGGATGGGAGGAAATTCCTGTCATCATGGATCAGTCACTCAATGAAAGATCTTATGGAGATCTAGAAGGGCTAAATAAATCAGAAGCAGCCAAGAAATTTGGAGATGAGCAGATACATATCTGGCGACGATCGTATGATGTAGCGCCTCCCGGTGGCGAGAGTTTGAAAGACACTTATATCCGTGTGGTTCCTTATTTCCGGTCGTTTATTTTGCCCCAACTCATTAATAACAAGAATATTCTGATCGTAGCACATGGCAATAGTCTCCGTGCCCTGGTCATGTTTATCGAGCAGTTGTCTCCTGCGGAAATTCTGGAAAGGGAAATCGCCACCTGTGTGCCCATTATTTATGATTTAACAGGTGAGCAGTTATTAATTTTTCCCATAAAAACCCCAGATTAAATAAACACACGGCATGAACCCAAACATCTCACATCAGGAAAACCTTGAAGAATTATTAATGTCGCTAAAATTTATAGATGTCATTCCCTCGGTCAATAGTCCGGCATTTTCTGAGTTATTGGATATACTAGCGCAACATATAGATGAACTTATTCTTTCCAATGTCAATCTGCTGCTAGCATTGTTATATAGAGTTGATGTAGATGAAAGCAAAGTAAGGAATGCGTTAAATAATACGGACAAGCAAGAGACAGATGGACACATTATTGCACGATTGATTATTGCTAGACAAAATGAGAAGTTAAAATGGAGAAGAAATTACCTCTGAAAAAAGATTGAGTTTGATTGAAATTTAACTTTCCTCCAAACTGATGTTACGTGAACATATTTTTTACCGTGTGAGAAGCTACTGAGCGCAACACAGAAGGTTATTAGCAAAGTACACAGAACAATAAAAGGTATTTTGCTGCCGAAATCAGTTGTAATCATTATATAGGTGTATTCGGTTGGATTGTTACAGGAACAAATGATAATATCTAACTTATTAATATAAGCAAAATGAGTTTACCATTTATTATGAAGCGGCAGTAAGATGTTTACCTTGTTACTGCCGCTAAAAGAATACTCTCGATAGGTTAACTGTGATTAAACACCGTGCTTCATGTGGCGCATGTAACCTAGTTTCTGCAATGCAAGAGCAGTGAGAAGCACTCGCAGCATAATAAGTTTCCGTTCATGAATAGAAAAGGTTGCCATTAGCTACACTTACGCTCCCGGTAATGTGGAAGCCAAAGCATGATAAGTCGTCCTATCATCCCACTTTCTCTCGATGAGCACATAGTGCTCAACTGGTTGAATGGAGGATAATTTATGGACACTTGATTTTAATTTAATGGCCTCATTGTGTGAAATGTTTTTAAATTTCCATTCATCATTCTCGTAAAATAATACTGCAAAAGGCATTTCGCTTGGCAAACGAAGCGCAAAGGTGACGGGAAGTTCTCCGAGATTATAGCCTGTGAGTTCAAGCATTCTTGTTTCCGTATGCGCAAACGCCACACCATTACGCGACGTACTGTTGTGCCAAGAACATAACGGCATGAGGTAGCAGGTTCCGCCGTTGGCAACCTGGCCATTAGCATTTGTTGTCATGTGGCCTCCCAGCCATCCTGCAGGGTGGCTTGCACCTGGTGCAGGAACAGCATTTGTTACATAACAATCGTGATCTATTCCAAAAGCGACCAGTAAAGGTTTCCAATTTTCTCCGTTATGGTCTGGAATTCTCTTTGGATCATCACTACTACCGTCCACATTGTAAAGAACGCCGGCAAAATCGACAACAGTCGCCCCTGTGGATTGTATACGCCCTGCCTCTAACTCGTGAAGAAACGTCTTTATACGTTCCAAGTGTTTAATTTCATTCATAATCTTATTGTTTAAGTATAGTTATTTATAGGATGCTTACATCTCAACTTTAGAACCTTATCACAGAAAAGCAACGAACCTCTGTATAGGGAGTAAACCCAACACAAAGACTCTTATAAAGTGGTACATTCCCTTTTTTACATATCCGCTTCTGCTATTAAAAAAAGGATATTTTTGATAGATCATCTGTATCGCGGAAGAAGCTAAAATATGCGCACAGATCGCATTTTGCTCCTTAACATACTCTTCCCGCATGACATCGAGGATAAGAATAAGTCGCTTTTGGTTGGTGTGATTCCATGCCGTATGCGTATGGGCATCACAAAAAGGAAGCGTCACACCGTTTTGCCAAGGTCTTATCTCCTTCCCAACCTGAAAACCACAATCTGGTAGCGTACCAGGAATATCAATCCCCACATGGCAGCGGATGATCGCATCTGTATCGCCTTGATGTGGGTTGATGTTAGAGCCGGGTTCCAGCACACTTAATGAAAACGAGGTCAGCCCTGGTATCTTCCGTAATACTTTTATCGTCTCCGGACATTTTTTGTAGTTTTCGCGGATCACAAACTTCCAGAAATAAATGCCCATTGTCTTCCATTTCTTTGGAGGGAAAGACATGCTTTTATTGATAAAATAAGGTTTTAAGTTCTTGGGCTTTTCCGTCATCTGACTTATAACTTCATCTTTGATAACTTCCCAGTTATCTTCAATGATCTTTGTCCAGGGCAATCGTTCCCTTTCATAAAAAAAAGGTTCGCTGCCCATATAGCGGCCACCGCCAAAGTTATACCATGGTTTGTTGTCGGTTTTCATAAGCTAATGTGGTTAATTTTCTAAGTGATGATAGCCATTAATAGATGGATAATTAACAGCATCCTTTATTATATTGGTCAGCTCAGTACTATTATTTTTAATCAATTCATGGCCACCGTTGATCAAGTGAATAGAGAAATTATGGTTTGCCAGATTTATCCAGCTTTTTACTTTTTCCAGGTCGGATATCTGATCATCTGCGCCCGCGATTAAAGTAAGTGGTACATCTACTAGCTCTTTTCCCGGCACGTAGGTTTCTAATATCTGCACATCTGCTCTAACAAGCGAGGAATTGCTCGTGAGCACTTTTTTTCGTTCCAACACATCGTGTGAGTTTTCGTATTTTACAACCATCTCTTCAATAAACTCCGTATCGGACAACTCATGTAGCCTACTTTCGGAAGGGTTTAATGGTGCTTCGCATGCAGAGAGAAAAAGCTTATAGGGCGTCTTTCTATGACGCGTTTTCAATAGAGTATAAAACTCATAGGCCATAAGTGCCCCAAAACTATGACCGAAAAACACATAGTCTTCTTCCGGCTCTTCGAAATTGGAAAGTAATGAGTCCATCAGGTCGCTCATGGTATTAAAGGGCTTTACATCGCTGCGCTCTTCCCTGCCCGGCGGCTGTATAGCAATAAGCTCTACGTCATGGCCAAACATACCCGCCCATTTCTCGTAAGCAGATGAACCGGTACCCAAGTAAGGAAAACAATACATTTTGAGCTTAATCGGCTGGGTTGCTTTTTTTATGACCTTAAACAGCAACTCAGGCTCTTCTTCCTTAACAGGGATAATTTCCTGCCTGGCGACAGCCGCTTCTATAGCTGGAATTGTGACACTACTATCTACTCTATTGGATATTTCCGGGTAGATAAGCGAAAATATATGATCACTTACGGCATCTATCGTTGGGTAATTGTACGCCAGCGTATTGGGCAATTGGCAGCCAAAATACTGTTCCAATTCAACCACAAAATGTATGGCCATTAGAGAATCCATACCAAGAAAATTAAATCGTTGATTACCCTCAATCTTGTCAAAGGAATCGATAAGCATCACATTTCTCAGCTTAATCCTTACCGCGCCTTCAATCAGCTCTCGGGCTTTTTCAGGACTACTTTCCTGTATCAGCTTAATGCTACCGCTAATGATTTTCTGCTCGTATTTGTCGGCAGAATATACTTCTACAAATAAGGATGGTTGAAGTGAAAAATCGATAAATGTCCCAAATTTCTGCCAATCAATAGCGGCGATGAGCGAAAGCGGCCTATCTAGTGACAACGCTTTTTCCATAGCGGCCAATGCGGCATCTGGCTGCATTAATTGAAATCCGAGCTTATGTAAAAGATCCGTTTCCCGCTCTTCCGCACTCATGCCCACTTCTCCCCATGGCCCCCAGTTTATACACAACGATGGGAGACCAAGCCTCCGTCGTTGCAGGCTCAGCATATCCATGAAATGATTTGCGGCGGTATAATGGCTTAAATCTACCGATCCCCATAGTGCCGATACGGAGGAGAACAGGATAAATACATCTAAATCCATTGTTAGGCTGAACTGATGTAGTGCCCATGAAGAGGAGACCTTTGTCTTCAATGTTTCAAGGAAATTCTCCTGGTCTAGATCCATCACTTTGCTAAACCAGTTTACTCCAGCCGCATGAATGATTCCTCTAAGGGGAACACTCCTATTATCCAAGTTCCCCACTAACTTTTCCAATCCCGTGACATCTCTAATGTCTAGAGAAATTACCTCAATCTGCGCGCCTTTATCCTGAAATACTAAAAGCTGTTTTATAATTTGATAATCGGGATTTTCTTCGCCGATAACCGTCCAAAGATGTGCCTCCGGCAATGCGCGCCGGCTGATTAATACCAAATGCTTTCCTCCTTTGTTTATTACCCATTCGGCACACTTCAATCCCAGCCCACCTAAACCTCCGGTAATTACATAAGCACCATCTGCGCGAAGAGCAACCTGATCTTTGATTATTTCTTGTTCTTCACGAACGATATATTCAATATACTGCTTGTCCCGTCTTATGGCAATACTTCGCTCACTACCCGGATTATTCACTTTATTTAAAATAACTTGTGATGAGGTCTGGGAATCAATATCGATCAATCCGCCTCTTAATTCGGGGTGTTCCAGAAAGAGCGTTTTTGAAAAACCCCACACAGGAGCATGTGCTAGGTTGATCTCGCTATCCTGTTCGGCAATGTATTGTGATTGTGTAGTAAGCACCCATACCGGCATGACTAAGGCATTTCTTTTAAGCGCCTGCATCAACGGGATAAGTACACCGCTACCACAATTTACGGTATACTCTAGGCTAGGAATGTCAAATTCTTCGGGTATAGAGTGTCCTCCCGGGGTGAGAAAGACAAGCTTCCAGTCACTGCTATTATCTCGGCTCTTCAGGTTTATAATTTTATCCATAATGGCCGACCATTCCAGCGCATTTGCTTTATCTGAAAGGCTGAATTCAGGTTTTAATTTACTGGAAGTATGCTCTGCAGTTTCTATCCTTATCCAGTAAACATTATTTTTATGTGCTTTTAAATCCTGAAGCAAATTTTCCGTCAAATTTCCGGATTCACCGATGAGTATCCAATTTAACTCTTTTGACAGCGGTACCTGTGTTGGTGCCGAAGTTTCTTTCCAGCTAAGATTATAAATATCCGTGTCTAACCATTTTTCAGCATTCCTGTAAACAGTTGCTCCGGTCGAAGGATTTGCAAACTCTGATAGCCTTTCGGCGTTAATACCCGCCATCCAATACGATTTATGCATAAATTTTTGCCCCGGCAAACGATTAGGATACGCATAGCCTTCCAATATGGCATCCCACTTGATGTTTATTCCAGACTGGTATAATTTACAGACCGAATCGTAGAAGAAATAATCTTCTGTACGCTCACCTTTCTTGACGTTCAAAGAGCGTAGAAGCAAAGAATCTGTCAGGTTTAGTGAGTCATTTACCGCCACCAATGTACTGGCTCCGGGACCAATCTCGACAAAATTGAGTCGACTATTTTGGGGAAGCAACGCGGCGGCACTCTTAAAATCAACCTTGTTTATCAGATGTTCTACCCAGTACCTGGAATCTGGTGCTTCATTCATCACTTTTGCTCTTAATGAAGAAATCCATCTCTTTTCGGGGCGTTTGAAGCTAAACTGCTGAAGATATTCTCCAAATTCCTGCGCTATAGGCTTCATCAAATGGCTATGGAAAGCATGAGATGTTTTCAAATGATATGTTTCTATTCCCAACTGCTTATAATGTTCCAATAGTTGTGCGACGGCGGGTACTTCACCCGAAACAACCGTTTTCTTTTTACTGTTGATGGCCGCTATCCTCACTTTATCGTGATCCATTATTTTGCTGATCTCTTCAGCATCTGCAAAAATGGTAACCATCATCCCATTGTTGTCCAGTGTATCAATCAGGCTCGCTCTTTTAAGTAAAATGGCCATACCTGTCTCCGGCTCAAAACATCCAGCCAGACATGCTGCTGCATACTCGCCTAAACTATGCCCTAACAAATGCGAAGGCATTACCCCACATTCCTGCCATAGTATTCCTAAAGAATACTGCACAGCAAAAAGGATAGGCTGCATATATTTGTCGAGCCAAAATAATGTATCTCTTTCCTCAAAAGCGATATGATTTAAGCTAAAACCATCGCCTAACGTCGTATCTATAACCTGTGCACATCGATCAAAAGCTGCTTTAAACACCGGAAACCTTAGATAGAGCAATCTTCCCATATGTAGATAATGCTCGCCCTGTCCTGTAAAAAGGAAACAAGTATCTGTTAAGGATATTGGTTTGGATCCCGCCTCGCCCGAATTGATAAAGCCTTCTAGCTTTTCTTTTAGTGTCTGTCTGGAGTTGACCACCACACAGTGACGGTATTTCAGGTCGGATCTTGCCATAGCCTGGGTATAGCATATATCTTCGATAGTAAGTCCATGAGCGGTGTCAAGCCATTCATTAAGGATCTTAGCCTGATCAGTAACACCCTGACTTGTTGTAGCAGAAAATACAAACGGCCTTGGGGCAAACTGATAAGATGAAGGTTCATGAACGGCTTCGATCACGTCGGGAGCTGATAAGATAGCATGGGCTAAGGAACCACCGAAACCAAACGAACTGATAGCAGCTCTTCGGGTTTCGTTATCGATGTTCCAATCTGCCAACTCTTTGGTAATCTTTAGTCTGGTATTATCTAATTGAATTTTTGGATTAATACTTTTAAGGTTTATTTGTGGCGGAATTTGTCTGTGTTGTAGCATCAAAACCGCCTTAATGACGCTGGCAATTCCAGCCCCTGCTTCCAGGTGGCCTATGTTTGCCTTTACGGAGCCTACATAACAGGTTTTATTTCCTACTCCATAGAGTTTTCTTACCTGTTCCATTTCAATAGGATCACCAGATGCCGTGCCTGTACCATGCGCTTCCACATAGCTGATATCACTACCTTTTAGTCCCGCAATTTTAAGGGTGTTTTTAATCAGTTGGTATTGCGATTTTCCGTTTGGAAACGTAATACCTTGGCTGCGTCCATCCTGGCCTACAGAAGAGGCGGACAGCACGGCGAGTATCTTATTGCCCTCTTTTACCGCAGCCGACTTCCTCTTGAGCATCACCAACCCACAACCTTCTGCTCTCACATAACCATCGGCGCTGGCATCAAATGTTTTGCATCTGCCTTCGGGAGACATCATGCCAAACTGAGACAGCGTGATGGTAGGACCCGGTGATAAAATGGCATTTACACCACCTGTTATTGCTTGCGTACAGTTGCCATTTATAATAGCCTGTGCCGCAAGATGTAATGCTGTTAATGAAGATGAACAAGCGGTGTCGACGGCTAAACTAGGGCCCTTAAAATCATAATAATATGAAAGTCGGTTGGCCGCTACACTATTGGAATTCCCCAGACCTGTATAAGCATTAAACCCATCCATACCCGGGCTAAGCTTTATTTTCATGTAGAGGTAGTCGTTGGTAGACATTCCAATAAAAACGCCGGTGTCTGATCCCGAAATATCGGCCTTCTTTACGCCACTATTTTCTAATAGTCTCCACGAAGTCTCCATAAGCAACCTTTGTTGCGGGTCTATCTCGGGCGCCTCGACCGTCGAAATCTCAAAATGTGCCGGATCAAACTGGTCAATGCCATCAATAAATCCAGCCCATTTGGTATTCACCTTACCCGGTACAGCAACCTTATCCTCATAAAACAAATCATTGTTCCATCTGCTCGGTGGCACTTCGGTTACTGCATCAATTCCTTCGGACAATAATTCCCAGTATTTTTCTGGGCTGTCTACCCCACCGGGGAAACGACAAGCCATACCGACAACGACCACAGGATCGTCTTGAGCAATATCTTTTTCAATAACCTCTCCAGCAACGGTATACATAATCTGCATTTTGCCCGACAAATATTGTGTCAGGCATTCTCCTCTGGCAATCTTATAATTACCGGTTTTAGGTATCAGTCCTTGTGCCAGAAAGATGATTCGGTTCGGTAATATACCATAGCCTTCGGCAAGATTGGAATTAATTTGTGATGCGAGTTTATCCAGCTCACTATTGTTTGTATGCCGGTGCACTTCCTGAAAAACAAAAAACTCTTCTTTCGATCCGTCTATGTGCGAAACACAGAGTGTATGATCATTCGTTCGTACATTGGAAAGGAAGTGGCGTGCGCAGGCTTCCAGGTCTTCAGCGGCATAGTTTACACCACGAATAACAATCACCTGTTTTAGGCGTCCTGTTATGTATAGATAACCATTACGTACAAAACCGGTATCACCTGTTTTCACGATATTGCGTTCATCCAAGATCTCGCCTAAATACCCACTGGAATTAGATGGACCTTCGATCCATATCTCCCCTACTTCACTTTCAATACATTGCTTACCAGTTTGATTATCAACTATTTTAACCACATCTTCCTCATCAATAAGATAAGGCATTATTGATCTCTTTTTGTGCTCACCGAGATCTCTCCAGAAAATATGCTGCTCTACTTCTTCCAATCCATGCCGGCCTCCTGCCACGAGCAATGTGGCTTCGGCAAGACCATAAACGGGCTTAAAGGTATTCCTACTAAACCCTGCTGACTTAAATTTATGATAGAAATCGTCCAGAATGGATACCGATACGGTTTCCGATCCTACATATGCATATTTCCAGGTGCTTAGGTCAAAAATTTTGCTATCATCTACTTTGCGGACGCAGTGCTCGAAACTAAAAGTAGGTGCTGCCGA
The DNA here is from genome assembly GCF_023554555.1 of Sphingobacterium sp. lm-10. Lineage (NCBI taxonomy): Bacteria > Pseudomonadati > Bacteroidota > Sphingobacteriia > Sphingobacteriales > Sphingobacteriaceae > Sphingobacterium > Sphingobacterium sp. lm-10. The sequence goes on along the minus strand of NZ_JAMJWC010000001.1, from coordinate 411,327 downwards.
CGTATTTGCGGCATATTTATCGATAGCCTCCAACCATAAATGCGGTGAAGATATAAACGTGTAAGGTGACAAAATAACCCCAAATCCTGATTCGTATAATATGGAAAATAAGTGACCTACCAGTCCCATATCATGATGAAACGGAATCCAGCCTACCAGCCTAAGGCTTTCTTCTCGCTGGAATACACGATACATCTTCGCAACGTGGTTCATGACACTCTTATGCCTTAGTACCACCCCTTTTGGAGCGGACGTAGAACCGGAGGTGTATTGGATATAGGCAATATCATGGGGTTGTAACTGAGGTAATGTAACAGCAGTTGCGGGTTGGGTTTTAATGGAATCGACAGAAATCACCTTAACTCCAGATACACTTTCTTGGCGCAGCACTTCTTCGAGAGGCTGATGATGAATCTCATCGATCACCACGTTCTTGGCCTGACCGCGTTTTAAAATTTCCAAAATGCTTTCATAACCGTGCTTATTCCTGGACTTTCGTACCGGAGCAAGCGGAGCAGGAATGCCTCCAGCCATGATACATCCGAAAAAAGCCAGCACAAAGTCGGACTCATCTTCAGCAATCAAAAGCGTAATATCTTTGGGAGTGATATCCGAAGAGAGGTTATACGCTGCCTGAAGACAGCTTTCTTTGAGGCTTCTACTGGTGAATTGCTTTTTTTCATTGCCATAGGCATCCAGAAAGATTAGCGTTGTTTCGTCCCCTTTTTCTTCTGGATAGCGCAGCACCAGATCAACGACAGTCATTTTATTATCCATAGCTAAATAATTACATGTAATTGGCTTGTTATTATCGATCCGTTTTTAGCAGTTCCTTTTAGTGTGAATGTAGCCGAAGCGGTAAGACTAACATCCTTTGTACCGGATTCGATCTGAGCTACTGGGATATCATCTCCGCTCGGATCCAAAGTAAGCTCGTCAAGATTAGCGGTTATCCACGACAACTCGTAAACACCACTCCCTTTGCTTTTATACGTGAAAAATTGTATCTGTGGATGAATGGTGTCATCTGCCCCCAGATAATAAACTTCTTTTGTGCTTCCGGGTTGATATAAGGTGAGTGTTGCCAGATTATTTCCTTCAATATCCAGTTTAAAACCTTTCCATTCCGGAGTATCAAACTGATAATCAATTCCGCTCAGGCCACCACTTGCATCCTGACTGGTATATTTAAAGTATAATAACTTTACCGGAAGTAACCCTATCTCAACTCTTCTCTTTGCGGGTGTTTGAAATCCATTAACATAAAGCTCATAATAAATCGATGAAGGCATATTTTCATAATTACCTTTATAGAATTGCGCCAGATCTTTTCCTGGATTTACGGTAATCTCCGGTCGGGGATTATTGAGCTGCAATCCCGAATTTGAATTTATTGCGGAGGATCCGCCCCAAAGGTAGAACCAGTCTAATACCATAGCATCATCCACCGATATTAAGCCGCTCTTATCACTTGTAAATGCCGTGATGAGTGGTGGGTTTTGTGTCAGGGTTACCGGTACCGCGGTATGTTGCTGATCCGAAGTATACAGGGTTAGTGTATATGTTCGTTGTGACTCGGTTGTTGACGGTATATTGATCTTAAAATTGCCTGGACTGGGGGGCGGCCCATCTACTTTAAAAGTTTTATCGCCATCTTTAAATGGCCCAATAACCACTTTTGTACCTCCAACTGACTGCCAATATAGCGTGGCAAACTGGTTTAATCCGATGGTAGAAGGACTGACCCAGGCTATTACCTCAAAAGTATCATTGGGCTTCTTAGCGATATTGATAAATGCGTCTCCATCGTACTCGCCTATCCCTTCTTCTATTTTGATCACCGCTGGCGTAGCGTCTTTGTATTGTGAGTTAACAGGTACCTGAAGAAAAATGATTTCCAATTGTTCTCCAGGCTGCAATTTCGTTGTATTATTGGTGAAATTAAGTGTGTAATAATCTCCAAAAGACGATTTTTCACAGGTCGTGCCTGCTGGCACCCTGGTTTTAAAATCAAGATTTTCGACCAGATCTGTCGCCCCTTTGCCCAGAGGAAAATAAACCTGTATGCTATCTCCGTCGCGACCACCTTTAAATTTTATCAGGCTTCCATTCTGCGGATTTTTAATGATCATCCTTATATCTACAGAAGTACTTATAAATACTTCATTTGGCAGGAATGAGTACTCTAAAATAGTGGTATTCGCCATGGTTTCTTTACTTAAGTTAGTTATCTGTTGCATGAGATCCTGATAGTACGATCCACCCCTCAATAAGTGATGGAGGTGTTGTATGTAGTGTAGCCACAGGTGTAGATGACGATATTGCTACCTCTTCATTCCAGGTAGTGACATCTTTTCTTGCCATCCATGACCATTTTCCCTTTACTTCTGCTGGAGTTGGCATTTTTATTTTTAAGGGATCTAAAAGCAGCGGACCAGCTCTAAATGTCGCTTTCAGATTGTTTAATGCTGTAGCCACCGGCCCATTTGGCAAGTTTATGGTAAGCGATGGGAGGCTACCCGAAATGACAGGAATATTGCCTGAAGGATCTATAAGCAGGGTAAGCTTCACTGGCTTTTCATTTGCGGCAAGCTGCACCACATGTTTAGCCTTTACATAATTGGTTTTGTACCTCACCTCTCTGCCATCATCAATGAGGTCCGAAATTTTTGTTTGCAGGTTATTAGCCTTGGAGAAAGCCTCGTTTATCCTGACAGTTTGCCCATTTGCGCCATACACTGAGTAAAAAGTATCATAATTATCCTCCTGGAAATAACCTAAAACACCATTACTTTCCGCATGGCTATCGCCCACCCTTACGGTAAATGGCACCTGACAGAAATCAGGTAATTCCAACTTGTAGGTTCCCGATTGGTTATAATACTTACCCGTCTCCATCCAGCTTTGGTTGAATGCCGGCATACCCGAGAGTGCCATGGCTATTTCGCCTCTTACCAGAGCCAGAGGCCTTCCCAGAAGTATGGAAAGATTTCCATTTTGATTACCCAAGTTGCTCATTGTCCACAGTGAATCGTCAATAGAAGCCATAAAGTCGTCATAAGCACCAGACCCATTGGGCGCAGTGGCTAATAGCCTGATTATAAAAGCCTGAAGATGTTTGTTAAAAAATTCGGGTGGCGCGCCTAAAGCGGCATCACTACCTGGCACCGCATCCCATCTTATGGTAAAACTTGCCGTCCTGTCGCCGCTATCTCCTTCATGTCCTACCTTAATGACAGCTCCCATATTTTCCCCTTCCGCATTAAAGACTATCAATGAATTATCCAGATGATTAGGCATTACCCAACCACATATTGGGCTTGTAAGGTCCGATGAGTTGCTTTTAATGTTGTCATCATCATTTTGTAGTAGTTGGAGATTTACCTTAGCGGGTTGTGCCAATCTAGGCGGAAGCTGACCAAAGTTTTTTGTGGCTCCATGGTAGGCCGGGCTTATCGTTGTAAGGCTTTCAGACCAGTTAACATCTGGAATGGGACTCTGCTGTCCGCCCTGTAATATCTGTCCGAAAGCATCTACAACCCAAATATCCAACACTTCGAAATGCCCCGCGGGAATAGGGAAAAATGGTTGGGGACTTGCCGCATTCATACTCCCCGTAACCGGCCTGAAGTTATAGTTTGAATCTCCTAACAAATCGACCACATCAGCGTCTGTAGGATAAGTATTCATCGCAATAAATGAGGTGGTCAACTGCTTGGTCAATCCATTCATCGCCTGTGTTAAGATGTCTATTTTTGCTATTTCTTTGGCTACGATTTTTAGATCTTCCTTGATGTAGTAGGGTATGTTTGAAGTATCATAATTAGAATCGGCGGTAAATGTTTCGAATTTTCCCTGAATTAGTTTGGACGTTTCCGCATTGAGGATTGCCCTGCCCATAAATGGCGGAAAGTTTTGTATAGGTGTAATCTCACTACCCTGCCATTCATAATCTATATCTCCAAGGCGCCACTCCAGCAGCTCCTTTGTATCGTCTAATGAGGTTGGTAGCCAGCGTATCTTCCAATCCATATATACCGGACTCCAAGGCTGTTTGATCCGGTAAGCCACCCCAATTTCGGATGGAATCACACCTGTAAATTTGGCGACGTCGGCCAGAGTCTGTACATGGCATTCGAATGTTCTGGGATCGTTCCAGACAACCGTTTGTTGTTTCCTGACCTGTTCTGCCAGCGGATTAATCTGGCTATTGTCAGGCTTAATTACACCACATTTGTTGAAGAATATGGTAGCAAGAAGACGAGCACAGCTTTGGTCCATTAATAAAGACTCCACCCATAAATCCATTACCTCTTTAGGAATGACATTCCATGATGGCATGGATACAGCATGTAGAATTTCAGCAGCGCCAATGTTTTGTGTCTGTACACTATCACTCACTTTATAACTTATATCAATGGCCGAAACGGTTTGGCCTGTTACCCTCACTCGTAAGAAACTCCCATCCTGATATTCGGTTGGGTCCGAAAGCTTGGTATCCTGCCCTATGCCGGCCACCATAATAACCGGATCGTTTGGAGCCGCAAAAGCAACCAGGTCAACCGCCTTGACTACATATTCTGACCCAAGAGAGTCCTGATAAGCTTTTGCATCATTAGTGGCTTGTTCCTGCTTGGTTTTATACCCATCAATATTCGCATTTAAGTTTGTTGATATAGCCTGAAGGCTTTCCTTGACCAAGTTGGGCACTCTCCTTCCTGCATAATTTTTTTTCAGGCTAAGTGCAAATAACTCTGTCCTCTGACTGATGATAAGCCGATAAAGGTCATTCACTTCAGACTGTAGTGTATTAAGGGCAATTAAAAACTTAGTTTGCGTTTCATCAAGATGTACTGTCTGCTGGCCACCTGTTTCGGCTTTATTATTTTCACCTTGTTCTGCATTAACGACGATCCATTCCTGCCCGGCATACGTTGTTTCAAATCTTGAATTATGCAGTTGGGTCTCCACATTGACGGGATCATTATCCAGATCGAAGATCAAATCTCTCTGAAATGCTTCCAAAGCCCGTTCTATCTCGAAAACAAAAGACTCCTGCTTATACTCTTTGGCTACTTTATTGGCCATGTAGGCTGATATAGCCTCAATAGCATTACTACCTATAGCAACATCTGGAAACTGAGTTCCCCCACCTGGAGCACCCGATCCGTAGGATGTATCATATCCTTCCCAAATAACATTGGCAACCATAGAATGGCAAATGGTCTGTGTAGGCAGTGACAAAGGAGCTGCTTTATCGCCATGCGATTGTTGCCAGTTATACCAGGCTATAATAGCGTTTTTTGCCTGTTCTGGTAAATTGATTTGTGACGGATCGAAATCCCCTACCAATCCATGCGCTTTCTGCCAATCCAACCATGCATGAATGGCATCCTCCACGTCGGCAGTACCATCACCTACCGTCCAGAGGTATTTTTCTCTTATTGCTGTTTCCCATATTTCCTCATTATTTACCGGCAGGTCTGTCAATATATCATCATCCAGATTAGCATACCAACCTATAATAGAATAGGTAAATATGGCGTTTGATGGATCAGGCGTATCATGTAGGGAAAAAACATTGGTAATATTATCATAAGCTACCGACCAGGAAACATCTCCGGGTCCGACGGCCTGAAGGAAGGATTTCCCTGCTGTAGCCTCACCCGTCCAGTCTTTTAAAATAAACGTTTTGCCTATACCTCTTACGGGTAGCCCTTCAGTATCTTCCGGGTATGGATATTGGTTATAATTACCAGGTGCATCTTCAATAGGATAAAGTGCATCACTCATAACAATGTTGACTCCATTGTCCTGCACGACAGGACTCACTTTTATTGGTGTCCCATCGGGAATCGTATCGTTAATTGCACGAGGGTACTCAAATCTCGTTACCAGCCATCTATTAGGCGCGTTAGGGAAAGTCACTTCATGGGTTTCATTATTCTGACTGCCTTTACGCATGCTGTACGGAAGTGTCCACATCAGGTGTACACCGGGTTCTGGACATTTCTTCTCTCCAAATGGAGCGGGCTGATCCGGCGACTGCAACATATACAGATTGTAATAGTTGTCCTTTAAACTGGACCATTTTGTTTTTGACTGATAGTCGATATTACCGATCAGTAAAACATCTGTAGCCATAGGTACCAAAACACAAGGCCCTGGCCATACTGGTGAAAGTTTCGTATCTGACATCGCTTTGTCGTTTATAAGCTGTTAATTGTAAATGTACATGTGGGATAATGCTTACCCTTCTCATCCTTTATCCTATAAGATTGCCTCCCGGCTCCCTGAGTAAGCTGGATAGCAAAACCGCCAGGGCGCAACTCTCCTTCGAGAGCCTTTATTGCATTCAATTCTTGTTGCATAGAGGCCGCAAGTCCGGCGATATCTACCACGCCCTCCGCGCCATTTTTTCTCAACTGCCCCTTAGCTTCTGCTCCAATGATCTGCTGTCCCGCCGCATAGTTGCCATACCCCAAACCACGTAGGGAAACGGCAAAATCTGGAGATTTTATGTCTCTGGTAATTCCAAAGTGAAGTCCTTCAGCTGGTTCAGAGAAGTCAACTTGATCGGGCATATCATAAAACAGACATAGCAACACTCCCGGCGAGAGTCTGTCCATCCTTAAGATCTTTAGCGGAGTAGCACCTTTGTAAGCATTTATCTCCAATCCCGGCCAGCCTGACACCACCTGCGAACGAAAAATAAATCCAGAGATTGTACCACCTGTCGTAGCGATATTTGCAGACTCATTGCGAAGTGTAGATCGTAATTTTAGCTGTGCCAGATCCACCTGGCTGTATATTTGTTCAAAAAAGGTTTCGCTAAATACAGCTTCCTTGGTGGAAAGTACACCTACGCTTAGTGCGCCATCCACCAATCGGTCAAGCCAGTTTCTGTCCAGGAAAAAGAAGCGAATGGACTCTGAGGGCAGCAGCCTCGGGTCTGGAATTAGATACTCCGTTGGTACACCATACAAGAGTGTAAGCTGTGCTAGCCATTCTGCGAGGTTATCAGGTAACATAGGTTTATTTTCTTCCTTATTAGAAGCTGAAATATCTCTCATATTTTTCACCACAGACTCATGTAGCGATTTTCTATTTCCCCAGGATTTCATACGCTTAACTTTTTATTTTTTTAACCAATTCCAGAAGGAGATCGCCATCATTCGCTATAATATCCTCCATTTCACGATCATCAAGTACCCCAGGTAAGTGATCGCCTAATAGTTTTTCTTTGCGTGTTTCAAAAACCGGCCAAGAGATGTTCCTGAATTTATCTGTAAACAGGCTTAAAGTACCTGTTACCATGGTCAAGTCTTCCGCTTTCTTGGACCCGATGGCATTAGCTTTTGCCTGCAGCTTTCTATTTTTAGCCTTTTGAGTGATTCCTTTCAGGTAATTATTACGCCAGTTGAAGAGTCCGTTAGCAAAAGAACCGTCCGACAGAGCCAATAAACGTCCTATTTGCCAGGCGGCACTGTACGCGTGATTAAATAACCCATACTCTGGATCGTAATGTATGGCGTGGTCACTGTACCAATACGGACCATAAGTAAAGCTTCGCTTCGTTGGCGCAGCCACGATTGGCCCCCGATACCAGGAGGTAGATGTTTCTCCTTCACGCAGGTTGTTTTGCAGCGGCACATAACTTATTTCTAAAGCTTCCTTAGCCAGTGCATTTGTATTTGTTTCTTCATTTTTAGGCAGTTGTAACAGTGTTACACCTCCTCGGCCTTTTTCACATAAATCATTCATCAGCACCTTAAAGCTGGCTCTTGCTTCATTACAGGTAAACTGCCATGATCCCAATACTACCAGCCTTATCTTGTCATAACCTGCTATTTTGTTGGGAGGCAAATGATTTTGATGTCCTTCGTAAGAAACTAAATAGACATAATTCTTTGCTCCTGCCATAGGCAACCTGTTGCCTATAACCACCGAAAAACAGCCGTCGTCGTCCATGCCCAGCAACACCTTTCCTCCTGTATTGACACCTCTTGCATGAGCCAGATAAGGTAATTCTTCACAAGTTGGGGCTATAGATTGAAAATAAGTAAGATCTACATCTATTGCTGTTAACGAGGCTGATTCGTTGATCACACTTCCGAGCACGGGCAGTAACACACTATCCTTGGGAGTAAGCATTTCTGCAACAGTCATTGTTTCGGGCTTTGACAGCTTTCCAGACGTTATATCGTTTTCATAAATGGTAAGCAGGCCGATCCATGGGATCTGATTTATTTCTGTTGGATTTTCTGCTGCATTTTTCAACCTCCGCTTTTTTTCTTCTGCAGAGACCGATGGATTTATTTCGCGGGACCAGGGTAGCGCAAAATTGCTAAAAACCATGTTGGGCAGTGAGTTATCATAATTACCCTGCATATTTGCCGGCGGAAATAAACTATGTATCGTACCCGGATCTATCATAAAGCGGGGGCCGTCGACCAACAGCGGCTGATCTGCCAGATATAATGGATTCTCGTTATCGGTCACTCCTATTACCTCTTGCTTGGCCTTTAGGATATACTGTCCGGCAGGTAAGGGCGGCTGGATATAGTCGTAAAAACGAATTTGTCCTGCTGCTATGGTATCCGGTTGTGTAATTATACTTGTGCTCATTGTTAATTATTTAGCCGTTACATTTAAAGTACATGATTTGTTGTTTTCGGCTTCCAGGTCTATGGCTCCGTATTCAAGCGATAAGCTGTTCCAAAGATTTCCCGAAAATTCTTCTAGGTTATTAATTCCGTACATACCGATGATGCTTAAGTCACTACTGCCCGGCTTGGTCACTACGCCATAATACGTATCGGTATCCTTGGTTTCAGGCACGGCGTAGATCAACGTGGTCTTGCCCTCGTGTATGTGGGTTTTCAACGGAATAGTAAGTCCCGCCTTTTGAGGAATTTCGCCGGCTGTTATGGTGGTTAAGAGATCGGTATCGCCCTCAATCACGCTTTCAGTAAGTACCGCAATGTACTTGCATGTTATCGGAAATAGCGACTGTATCCAGCCCGGTTCCAGACCATTTAAACCTTGCACCATATTGTTTTCAAGCATATAGCAGGTATCTATAAGCCCCATTTGCTTGCCAGTTCCCGGAACGGTTATGCGCTGGCTGTTCTGTACCCTTATCAGCGCCCTGTCTGTGAGTGCCCATACTGAATTGACTTTGGAGAGCAACGTGTTGCTCTGCCAGCCAACGGCATTTTCAATATGCTGTCCATAGCCTTGTATCACCACCTGCGCCGTAAAAGCAGGAAGTGTGTAGGTAGTTCCTGATTCGAAGAATTTCATTTCGGTGATCTCTCTATACTTATTGAATGAGAATACCAGAACGGGAAGATCTCCATCGTTATTGACGGTAACAAGGCTCTTCTCGTCTACTTCCCATATAGCTACACCTCCATCGTGTACGGTAATGAAATTAGGAGATGGTAGGTTATCTGTAAGCGGAACCTCCTTCTTGTCGGACCAACTTGCTCTCACTAAGGTATTGTAAGTGGGCAAGTCACTTAATGTAGCATCCCGCAAACCCCTGATCACCGCCCTGCTGTTGTATCTTTTTACTACCGCGTGCAGGCGTGGCTGTCCGATCTCTTTCTTCTTAGATATGACTTTTTTAATCCTCGTCACTTTTGGAAGAGCATTACCACCGACCACCTGCCCACCATTTTGGTAAACTCCAATCCTTGCAATTACAGGAAGATCCTGAAGTATCATTTCTGCACTAAATGCCATGACCGATAAATCCGGATTTGCAGGAGCGTTGATCTCACTTGCCCTAAGCGCTTTAAATACGCCTTCACGTTTAGCGATTACCTCACTATTCATGACGGATCGTTTGATAATCGTGTACGACCTGTTCTGATCCGGATACAAAGATGCTGCAGGATAGGAAGGCACAAGTGCATATGGAAGCAGTCTGTACGGATTATCGTCGTATTCCAGGTTGCTCAAATCAAAAGCAGGTAAGTTTTTGGGGATTTTATAATGATCTGCGGCAAGTGTTAACCCAAATAATGCCCCTTCAATAAGCATGGTTGATGCATCCGGTGCCTGCTTTTTGTCGAGCATTTCTTTCGACCATAATGCCGATGGTGCTCCATTAGTTATAGCGGTCAGCGTAATTTCGTTTTTCTTCAGATCAATTTCGTTTCCTCCTTCGTCTACAATGGCAATCGTAAAGGGAGCATCAAGGTTGTTGATGTAACCCATCGGACGTATTCCTACAGGTTTTCCGATTATTTTAACATCAGAACCGCTAACCGTGACCAGATTGGTGGGAATTACCGACTGTACAGATACAGAAAAGGGAACAGGATTTACCAACCATATTTCGCTATTGGTATTTGTACTCAGCATACCTTTTTGAGCAGTCCACTTGACCACTTCCTGTTGAGTTCCTTCAGCTTTAAAGCTATCGACAATGAAGCTTTGATGTGCTGATCTATCGTCTGACTTGGCGTTGGCTGGCAGAAAACTCTTCTCGAACAACTCCCAGGTAAGTTGATTGTCTTTATTGGTATCACCCGATCCGATAGGTATGGTAAAGGAAATCACATACCAATTAACCTCAATAAACCCATGTGTTGGTGGACCTTCCAGATAAAGTTTGGCACCCAATTCTGCTTTAAGCGTGACAGATACGCCCGCTATGGTCGTGCCAAAAGCAACTCCTATGGTAATACCAATACCTACATTAAAATAAAATGGTTTCCACTCTATCAGGAAATTGGCATAAGCGTTCAGCCAGGCACTTAAAGGTCCTAGTTCATAGCTCACATTCAGGTAACCACCCGCCATAATTGCTGTAGGGCAAAGTGCGAAGTAGGCTCCTCCAACAATGCTGATCTTACCTACTGGTATATCCATTTTCCACTGCATACCAAGGCGTGGTACATCAGGGTAGTACACAGGCTTACTAAATGCCGGATGATACCCTCCGAGAGTGATCACAAAATCTCCGGCAGCTATTTTGTAGTCGTCCGTTGTTATATCTTTATACCATAGGTAAAATGCAAATCCGCCGGTTACTTTACAATCTTTGGTAAGCACATAAGAATTTGGTGTTAATCTTGCCTCAGCAGAAATTATTCCCTCGGTGGGCTTGAAGGATGCTTTTATAGCAAGCTCAAAATAAGCAATCGCGATCTCCGGCACTTCCGGTGGTAATGTGGCATAACTCAAACCAAGCAGATTGATATCCCATTCTTTACCAAAGCTCAGAAACAGCAAGGCCACGGTATTCACCAACTCAAAAGATTTGAATTTCAATCCGGCGGCGACCCAGTACTGTCCTATTTCAGGTTTAACGATCTCGGAAAGGCTTTTAAGCGCCTCCACTGGGTCATTACTGGTAAAGCTACCTTCTACAACTCCTCTAACCAGTGGGAACTCCTGTACTTTCTCTATCGAGGGTATCATGATAGAGCGGTTGTAACTAAAGCCGGCGGCAACTCCTGTAATAAAGAATGCCGGTGGACCACCCAATGGTGCATTTAATACTCCGAAAACAAATAATGATGGCGCAGTAGCAGCATTCGGTTGGCTGGATACGGGTATCTCGGCATAGGAACCCAACGCCATCAAAGAGAATGATCCTCCTTTGATGACTGCTGTACCATTATAACATAAAAACGGTTCTGTCTGCTTTAGTAATCCGGCATCGAGGCTCACGCTACCTCCATCAAAGCTGATGTCCAAGCCCTGAAGGTCTAATGTATAGGCTTTAAAATCGGCTGGGGTATTTGTAGGTAATCCCACATCCAAGCCAATAAGCGTAGCTTTTAATCCTGCCAGTTCCACGCTTCCTGAGAATAGAAAATGCAGGTATCTCTCCAAGCTTTTTGCATCCCAGCCCAACCCAAGGCTATCCACATACAATGGACCAAATGATCTTTGGACAGGAAGTATCACCTGCGTACCATCACCGGTATTGCTTTTCAGATTGACGTATACATTTTTGGTATACCCGGCTGTTACGGAAAAAGTAGGATTGGTAGCGGGATTATTTTCATTCTCCTTATCGCCGGAACCCAATAAGTTGCTTGCAATGGGATTGCCTTCTGCTCCGGATACCATATTGGACGGTGCCAGTGAAATACCGATGTCTTCCAGCGTAGCCGCCGCGCCAAATGTAATCTCGGGGCTACCTCCGTTAAGATTCAGATCAAACAATACACGTGGCTTGATAGCATTGATGACAAACCGGCTGAAATCGACCAATGGTTTGCCCTTGGTGCCCACTATATCAAAGCCTACATTATTAAATACCAGATTGATTCTTGTGAAATCGGCGGACAGTCCCTTTGTTTCAGCGTCCGATTTGATCGGCAGGTATATGCCAATTCCGGGATTAGATAGTTTATCTCCACCACTGCCTTTTATCCATTCGTCGTCTTCATCACCCAGTTGCAATACAATGTTCGGTATTGCATCAATTTTTAAATTTGGCGCAAAGAGATGCAGTCCGTAATTTCCTTGGTGATTTGGATCAGGACCAATTTTAATACTTGATTTTTTACCTTCACCAAAGTTCAATAGCGTGATTTCATTTTGCATTAAAGTTTGGAGCAAATTGCCAAAGAAAGCCTCTGGTGTAATATTTAAAAGGTTATCAAATGAGTTGAGGTAATATTTCTTTTCTGTTGCTCCACTACTTACGATGAGTGAGGTGGCCTCTAGGAGCAATGCCGGAGAAGGCGCGCCAGATCCTGTACTTATAACCGGCGCTTCCAGCCAGGCATGTACGCTCTCCTGATTGAGTATAAGTGCCGATATATAGCGAGGCACTACGTTTTTAAACACGCTAAATATCCATTCGCTCATCTTGTCTGACAACGAATTGGGTCCTGGAAAAAATTCAGGAAGGAGCTGTCGCTTCAAGGACGAATTGACCATTCCTGTTTCTGTCTTACTAGTTAGCGGATCTATGTTTAACACAAAGCCATCTGCTGATACATAGTGCAGGTTAAGCGATGGTCCGGACGCTCCTTCTACCGGAATCATGATGTCTAATCCGAAATTAAAATCGAATTCCCCAGTGTTAATATCAATTCCGGCACCGGCATCCGCTATATTAATGTCTACTATTTCTAGCTTAGGGAGTTCAAGCCCTGCCCATAGTCCTAGTAGATTCTTATCGTTTAAACCTGCTTTTAGTACCGGGAAATTTTCACCCGGTTTGAACAATATCATCCCTTTGTTGGTGGTGAGTTCGCCGGGCACAACACCGTCCAGCAACGCTTTAACGGCATCAGCAGTTGTGGCCGCATTATCAGGATTAAATCTGCCTCTAAGCCAGCTTAACCCTGCTTCCTCTACCATGGCAAAAAGCTCTGTTTGGGTTTTATCCCGGAAATTTTGTGGAGTGAGTATCTTTAATAATGCGGTAACAAGATCGTTTACGTCTACAGCTGTTGCAAAACCAGTCAATTTATCAATAAATGGTTTTGCTTTAGTTTCAGATAATGCTTTCAGCAACTTAGGAGTAAGGTCTTTTACTAGCGTTGCAGCCGCTAGGCCTGCTGCCTGTCCTGCGATATTGCCCCATCCTAAAAACGGAAGCAGCTGTAGGTCTAGTCCTTCCGGTTTATCCGGAGTTCCTCTGGATATCTTCAGCAGAAACTGCTTATCGAAACCTGCAGATAGGTAAAATGGAAAATCAGCTTTTGTGGTAGAAATATCGAGAGCACCTGCAAATGCCGGTTGGAAGTTGGCATCGAGATCGACCTTAAGCCTTAGATTGTCTAGCACCGCCGTGCCATCTGCAATATCTATTTTCTTGGTGCCAAACAGGAACGAGGCTACGCCATTCTCCCCTGTAAGGTCTATGCCTAGTCCATATGGCAGACCAGAGATTTTCGCACCGTTTTCAAGTGGAGTTACCATAATGCCACTCTCTGTTGATACTTTTGGAAGATTGCTCAGTAAATGTACAAGCGCGCCCACATTAAATCTACCGTCGTGCCCCAAAACACTATCTGACAGCAACCACGGCAGCGGATCTTTCAAGATTCCTAAAAGAGATTGCATGCTCCACTCCTGCCCGTTTGCTGCCATAACGAGTCCGGCTTTCTGAGAAGAATCTACTTTTGTAGCGAGACCGAGCCCACTAAACACCTGTTGCAAGAATGGATATTTATTCAATAAACTGTCTTCCAATACGGCATTTAGAAGTACGTTCAGTACATAGGCCGGAGCAATTTTAGACAGCTGATCTACAAAATCCTGTCCGTTGAATGGGTATAATTGTAATGGGTCGGCAGCAGGTTTGCTACCGTCTCCCCAAGTTATTTTGGAAGTGAATATAGTGTCCTGGCTTACCGGATATTTTAAATTTATCGTGTTACTTAATGATAAGCCCAACACCGGGCAGTATCCGTCTAAGGTCAATATCAGCGATGAGTTAATAAGATCAAGGCTAAAACTTCCACTGAATTCCGCAAAGGTACCTAGCTTCCATGCATCTTTCGGCAATACAGATAAAGTGACTACGCCACTGCTATTGGTGCTGAATGTAAAACTGCCCCATTGCGTCGGTGGGATATCTTGTACCAGCTCCTTTGCCAATGCGGTCAGCGATGTCGTATTAGAGAATAAATCTTCAAAGCGCGAACGGATACTGTCTACAGGGCTTGAGCATATCTCCAGTAATGCTTTAGGATACAGAGGATACCCCTGCTCTGAAGGGCCACAGATGCCTAAGCCATGCAGGAGATCTAACAGTGGTTTTGGGAATTGCGGAATAGAGATATCAAAAATATTCTCTAAGAAACCGAATAGCTGTTTTCTTGCATCGACATTGGTCAGCAAGGACGAAAGTTGATTTTCTATATACGTATCAAAATTCGCCAAAAGTCCGTTCCATCCGTCAACATTGATAGCATAAGGATCATTTTCTTTGTTTCTCGTAGTTACAAGCCCTAATAAAGATAGAAGCTCATAAGTCGTTTTAAAGCCGGGCACATCTTTAACCTGGCCTGCGGCCGCCTGTACAGCCTGATTTAAAATAGTGTAAAAAGATTGCTGAAGGCTGGCAGCAAAATCAGGACTTAAGATGTCATTAAGGGTTAAGGAATCTCTTTTCTTCTGTCCTGCCAGCGTAACATCAAGCATCGTTACGACAGGTTCAAATTTGATGACAGCATCTGTCATGCTTAGATTTAGACCCAATATCACTTTACCAACACGACCAGCATCAAGCGGCAAATCTACTAAGGGTCCATCCGGATTGGATAGCGTGCCTAAAAGGCTAAAAGACGGACAGTTATTGGCATTTACAAACTCTTCATTGGCTAAGGAATATTCGATGGCATTTAATCTTGTTTCAAGGTCAAACTGAAAATTAAGCGCTGACTTTTTATAGTGATAGCTATCATTGCGCCCTATACCTGTACCAATAATGTTGGTGCCGGCATCATACCATACGGGCAGTTCAAATCCCTGAGGTAGTGGCGTTTTATAGGGATCAATAAAGCTGCCACTCCCGCCTATTGTTGGGGGAGTTTCCAAATCAGAATTTATCGTCCAAGATAAAAGTGCCAGCAAGCTTTTTGCTTTCTGCTCGGAATCAAAATTGGATATGAACTGATTTCTGATTGCAGTCCATGGTTGATGAAAATCGGCAATCTTAAACTGTGTAAAACCATCCCATTTAAATCCTTTCGGAAAAATAGGTGATTTTGACAGATCGGTTAATAGGCCAAAAGCACCAGTCGTTAATAATCCCGCTCTAGTATTGCTTCGCATTAGGAAAGCTCCTAATGCTCCCGTCAGAAAAGGCCCAAAAGTAGCCACACCGTTTATTACGAGGTCTTCCAGTGCACTTTGGTCATTGAAATTAAGATCCTGACCTAAAGCCAGATCCTCTCCATCTAATTTTAAAGACGGCTTATTAACAAATAAAGACCAGTTCCAACCGCCAAATCTGCTCCACGTGGCAGACAACTGCGATTTCTTGACGCTAATGGATATACCGGCAACCTCCGGAGTGTCAAATCCGTCGGGCAAGGTTAATTTGGCAGCGATCAGCGGAAGCCAATCGGCTACAACTGCTTGATTTGGATTATCGGGCGATGGAAAATCAACGCTTACAAAATCAAGTACTATGGCTGGTACAACCTTGGTTTCAAGCAAAGTTAGTTCCGGCTCCAGGGATAATCCCAAGACAAGACGTACGGCGTCTTTGCCTACAGCTACCTGATAGGCGGTAAGATAGGCTGGTAAGGAAACATCGGTAAGTGATATACCCGCTTTCCAGGGAGCATCTTGCGTGCCGTCACCCGTAACTGTTATCGTTTCGACTCCTATTCCAGCATTCAGCATTTGCGCAAAATCCTGCACGATATAGGTAAATGCTTTCTTCCCGTTCACCAATGGAGCATACCGCAGTGCCTTCAAATAATAGTCTGCCCATGCTCCTATCGGATTCGTAATGGAGTCAATCATTTGCGTCGCATCGAATGGAGCGGCTAGTTTATCTGGCCAGAGCGTACCTGCGCTATGGGGCACTGTTACTCCTATAAGTGATGCAACGTTATTGGAAAATGTATTGGTTTCCTTTGATGTTACTCCTAACAATGTCTTAATACCATCACTTAATACGGATGCTCCGGCATTTGCCAATTGTGAAGGAGAAAGCAAGTCAATCGTCTCAAAAGAGCTGGATGGTGTATCCACCTTATTTAGTCTGAAATAAGGAATTACGCGGCCCGATATGCCGAATGACATTCCGCCTTCGAGATTTCCAAAACAGTACCTCCCGGTTTCATGATCATCAAATTCACATAAAGGCTGCTCCTCATTTTTGTTATGCAGGTCGCATTTCAATTGGAAATTAATGGTCGGAGCCGCCTTAGCATCTTTACCGTTAAGCTGGAATTGTGCCAGCTCCAGATCAGCCTCCAGATTCAGCGCAATATCCGAATCCCCCAATACAATATCTTTTCCTTCAAATGATATTCCCGGATAAAAATATCGAATACCTTCCTCAACTACATTTGTTCCTACTGTAAAGTTTAATTTTCCTATTTCATTCACACTGACTAATGAAATCTGGAATGGATCATTTCTGGTGCCGGCTCCTGTAGCTTGCACTGGTGTAACGCCGATAAAACCTCCCAGGCAGGAAAGCCATGTTTTTAACTGTGCTGGATTAGCACTTATGGTATTGAACCAATTGATAAACGGAGTCGCAGCACCGTTGGGATAATCGGCTGGTTTAGAAGCAATTTTAAACAGTTCGTACCACTCAAGTGTCGGTAATTTTTCGTCAGAATTTGGCACGATAGAGCTCAATCCCAATAGAGGCGGAAAATAACTTATCCTTGTTTGCTGCGTATCAAACACCTTACTTAAAGCACCGACAAATAGACTGGATACTGTTTCCAGTATCTGTTGTCCCGTTATCGCTTCGAGGTCTGCTAAAGTCCGGTCGCTTGGCTTTTTATCTCCGGCAAGCTTTAATGCAAGCACCTGAACAGATAACTGAAAAGGAATGTCAGCAGCGAAATCAATCCCTGCGTTTACTTTTACAGCATTGAAGGAAACATCATTAATGGCTACTAAAGGGCTATCTTCTTTAGCGCCCTCTACCGCAATTCCAAAATTGATAGGATAACCCGGCGTATCGAAAGTGATGTTTACCTGGCCTTTATCTATTCTCAAAAAAGGTATCTGACCCCATACATTCACTTTTATTAATGGATTATCAGAAGTAACTGTCCAACTATGTAAAACACCAAAGCCTAAAACCGTTTCCGTTCCTCTCTCATAGGTCACAAAATACAGCCCTGTAAGCTTATCATCATACTTCACCGGATACCAGGTGCCTAACAATGAAGGATCTATCACCGGAATTCCCAATGCGTTGCCCCCTACTTTACCTAATAGTTGCCCGAGCAGATCTCCAAAATGTGCAGACTTTTCGGTAAATCCACTTTTCGTATTTTCTATAGGGTCTTTAAACCAGGCATTGTTGAGATGATAGACTTCACTTTCTCCATTTTCCTTGTCAAGAAGGCCAACCATTTCGCCCAAACTTCCCAATATAGGATCAAGCTCCGAAAAAGACACGTCATTATTGGCATCAAAAGCATCTTCGGTAAATGTATGGGTATCGTTGTAAGTGCTGTTTTTCATGATAGATAAAACTTAATGTGCTATAGGCGTCATATTCGAATGCCATTTGGATTTAATAACCCGATGTAACCTGTTAAGGAATGATAGGTAGACTCCTCTATTTCCAGTTGTCCATTCATCGTTATGGGGTTCATTATAGTAAAATATCCTAGTGCCTGGATTGCATTGTGCAATTTGTCCTGAAGCCTCACTAACTGATAGCTTTTGGAGCCAACATGTGCATCAAAGAGAGTCTTAAAAGAAATCGTGGAAAGTAAAGTACTTCCAAAGGTGTACAATGCTTTGAGTTGAAAACCACAATCGTTAAGCGCATAGTCTGTAGCGGCAATACTTGCCACCGCACCACCGATGTCATGCCCAGTTAGATACACATTTTTATTTGGTGCTATGGTTTTTAGCTCCGCTATTATCGCTTCCGCCAATGTAGTTGGTACAGTTGTGGAAGCACCTTCTACGGGGAGGTTATAGATTGCTGCGGCCCCCGCATGTACATATACAGATGAATTATCAATGAAACTTAAAGAAGCGTAAGTAGACTTGCAATTGTAGGTATAAAACTCCTGAAAGCTGATACTACCCCTGAAAGCAACCACCACAGAATCCGGACTCTGGAAAATTGTCGCAAACGCAGCGGCACTTGTTATGGTTTTATAAACCTCATAAGGTGCAATATTTATCACCAAAGAATCAGGGTGTTGAGCCCTTTGATAAGTCGCTGCGACCATCAGAGATAAGGTATAGGAAAGGTTACGTGAAAAGTCTGTCGGTAACGTAGAAAATGTAACAGGGATAACCGAGTTTTTGGTCGGCTCACCTCCCAGTTGCTGTAGGTAATACACATCACTCCGCTCCCACCAGGGAACATCATACTTAGGTATGGACACGGTATCCATGTACTTTAATTCTCCTAAGTACCCACAATCACCATTTAAGGGAAAGAAATCGACGATTAATCCCTGTGAAGCTGCCCATACCGTACATTGAGCAGGAAATTTGTTCTTGGTGATCTGTAAATTATAATAGCTTACAAAATCAGGTTTTGCAAATTTTGGTGCAGAGAAGACACACCCTTCGTCCAGCATTTTAGGTGCATCTTGTTTTAATGGGCCTGTATTTTCCGCGCGCATATCCATAGCACACAGCTGCGCGACAGGCGCCGCTAAGCCCATGCCTGTGGTGTATAGAGGACAGGCCGAATAGTCTTCTGTTATAAAGCCGAGTACATTCCAGATATCATTTCGTGATTTGCTATAGGCATCTGCGAACACCGTCATTACCATAGCTTTCGATGGTGCAGTTTTGCCGATAATATCGGAGGACAGCCGCGTGAAATCATTTGGCGCAAGCGGATAACCTGTCGTATTATTTTTATAAAAATTGCTCCACAGCATCCCAAATGATAAGACAAGCACTAAGTCGCCATCTTCATTAGGACCAGCAGCCAATATACCCTGTATCGGTACGTAAGGCCTGGACGGTTTACTATCCAGAATGGTCAGTACAACCCATCCGTCTGGAAGTACCGGGCCGGAAGTGGTAAGTGATGGAAGGTTTGCCTGTGAAGCAAGCTGTTCCAGAAGTATCTTTAATGAAGATGTAACTGTGTTGCTCATGGCTGTTTTTTTATCTGTTTAAAGATGACTGTGCCATGTAATCCATTATCTGCTAAGGATCCTCCACCTGGATTAATCCCGGTTTTCCCTTTTCCTGCATTGGAAGGTTGACTTCCTGGTGGCGGTTCATTGGTGCCTCCAGCACCGCCTACGCCACCCTCACCACCATTCCCACCTTTACCACCGGTACCAGGATTGCTTACTATCCCTATTTTACTGATGTCTGGGTTGTAGTTATAGTAGAACAACGTGATGTCACCACCATTGCTACCTTTGAAGCCATTGCCACCTAATCCGCCTTGACCTCCATCGCCGCCTAGCCCCCCCAATCCCGGAGGACAGTCACCACTGTCAAGACATTTTTTGTTATTTGTTCCGGCATTGCCTCCAATGTCTCCGTTGCCACCTTTGCCACCGTCACCACCTTTACCCCCATTTCCGCCCTGGCTAAGGATATTAAAACCCGAGGGTATACTAAAATCGGTCACAGTTAACATAAATGAAGGAGCATCTTCTCCTGTAGTACCATCATCACCCTTTTCACCATAATCTCCGTGCGCTCCTTGAGTTCCGTTTGTTGCACAGGAGCATCTCCAAACCTTACGAGAACCGTCTTTTCCATTTTGTCCGGTATTATTGTCCTTATTATTTACCCCATTGAGTCCAATAGCGCCATCTTTCCCATCTTCCCCATTTTTAATAAAAATATAGATGGTATTATATGTTGTATCACTTACCATAATAGGCTGATTTACGTTCGTCTAAAAAAGTACTGTTGCGCACTTCTACAGCACGCTCAGCAATGCGTTTATAAAATGGAAAAATTTTACTGAGGCAACAGTGTAATTGTTGATACAGACCCCGGCTTTCCTTTAGTACCATTTTCGCCAGGGCCAAGATTACCAGAAGTTGAATTACCCGGGTTACCCCCAGTGCCTGGATTACCCGGTTGTCCTGATGCGATGTTGGTCGTAATATTACCCGGCATTTTATCGTAGTAGATAATAATCTGTGCGCCGGGGCCCCCGTTACCAGCATTTCCACCAAGACCACCTTGACCACCTTTACCTTGAGGCCCCTGCTTTGCTACAGTACAAGAATTGCCGATATTGTAGTTGTTCGGATTCAAAACTCCTGCATCGCCACCATCACCGCCATCACCACCTGTGCCGCCATTACCGCCTGTCTGACCATCACCGCCACCAGCATTGATGATCAAGTCGCCAACAATGTCTCTTAGCGTCCATGGACAAATTGGTCCTGCAATACCATCGGCGCCATCTGTACCTTTACCCCCGGTTTGTCCATCACCACCGGTATCTCCGTTGGTAGGAGCGCTGCTGCAATCGTAATTACAGTTAGAAGAATTGTAGGTGTATGTACCGTCTTTGCCAGGAGTACCTTTACCCGCTTTAGTCGCATCCGTACCCTTAGGAGCAGGACTATCATATGGTTTTGGAAAAAAATCTATCGATGTTGCCATGTTCTTTCTTTTTAAGATCAATTATTATAGTTGGGTAAATATTTGGCAGGTTACTTGGGTGTTTCCGACAACTTGTATCTGTCCGCCTTGTTCAATGGTAATGGTTCCAAAATTGTAAAGCTCTGTATCTCCGCTCTTACCTAAAACACATGTCTGCCCACTTTTTATGTATAAATCTTCTGCAGAAAAAACCAAGGCCTTTCCCGGAAACATCAACTTATTGATAAGGTCTTCATATTCCCTAACCTTTTCCGGATCTCCAAGAACATAAGCACTAGCCGCTTTTGTCATTTCATTCTTCATGTCCTCTGTAATGTTTTGCTTAGTAATTGCTGCTTCATTAGCGCTACTACCCAGCATCCCTTTTACAGGATATACAACATGATCGTCTTCCCCATCATTAGGTACGCCCGATAACCGCTTCAATTCCGCTATAGAAGCAACGGATATAGATTTGCCGATGATATGTCCATTTGATAGGTCATCTGCAAATACAACCGTATCGTTTTCAAATGCGCCATGCGACATTTTAAACATGTATTCGTCGGGCGCTAATCCCAAACGCTCATTAACTTCAATGAAATTTTTTTTGTGGTGATCTTCTAGATTCTTCATATGAAAATTGATTTTATGATTTAGATTTTTTTATTTCTAAAAAATTTTAGAACTGACATGGTTAAGTGGCTTGTAAATACCCCGAACGGTGAATAATACAATGGATGAAGGATTTTTTTTTCTTAGTCATAGCCATAATTTAGTTTCTCAATGCTACTCGTTTAGTTCATTGGTATTGCCTGCTTTTTTTATAATGGTGTCTGGCCACCATTTGATACCTAAAATTAGGCAACTCTGGTAGGTGAAAATAGCGTGTAAAAACGTAAAAATGTGATTGCGTATTTATACCGAATGGCGTACGCAGATAAGTTCATATTTCCGAAAAATGAGAAAAAAATCGACGTATCATGTTCGAAAATTGGGATATACACCACAATTAATTATATTTACTAACATTCAATTATTTACCTATGCTACCAAAAGAACAATGCAAAAAGGCACTTCAAAGTTGGTTATCTTCTAAAAAGAACAGTGCTAAATTTCTTGAGATGATCCCCCCCAATTATGGTTTTATATTTTTGGAATCAGAAATAAAATGGTTGCGGAAATACAATGAGACAACACACTTTCACGCCTATATGGGAAAGCTCGAGGATCAAATCATTCTGATGTTATTCCCCTTGGGTCAGGATGATCGGGAGCTCGACTTGGAAGAATATGCTTACACTAAATTACAAGCCTTCACCGATAACCTTACTTTGGTCGAAAAAGAAACAAAGGTGTCTATGTATAAATCTGTCCTCTCGCCAGACCTCCAGGTTATATCTCGCACATATCACGAAGAAATACCATTATTCAATCACAATATTTCATCACAAAGGACACTCATTCACGAAATCGCAGATTGGCGCAGGTATTCGTCAGATTGGCTTTATAAGCAATTGAAAGAGTTTGCCGGAAAGACCATCTTCAATGTGTTTGACATACCCCTGGAAGACTTAGGATCCGGCAACGAAAAAGTATTTGGTTTATTTGGTTTCAAAAAATCTGATGTATTTTCCGAAGAAGTACCGACAATAATATTTCTACAACATCAAAGCGGTCTATCGGAAAACATACAACTGGAGAGTATAGATAGCAATGCTTACAATTGGTCGCAGCCTTGTCCACCATTTTGCGCAACCACTAAAGGCTATTTATTGTTCGATGAGAAATCATGACATTGTTCTATCTGACAATTGCATTATCCAACATTGCTTTACTTCTCGCTTGCTTAACGAGTTTCAAGCTCCATAGTGGCTTCCCGTTAACCACGAGAAGTCTGAGGTACTACCTACTTTTTTTATGCATAGCAGAAATCATGTCCAAACTGCTGATATATGTTTATAAGGTAGATAGTACCTTATTTTTATTTAATCTTTTCATTTCCTTTGAACTGCTCTTACTGACCAATTTTCTTGCGCGCATTCACCATAATTGGAGCAGGATGTTATACGTATCTATCGTACTATTCCTCTTCATGCTCACCATATCCGTAATCGATTTCTTATGGCATCCTATATATTGGACCAAATGGATGAAGCCGCTGTCACACATCGTTATCGTTTCCTTTATCGGGCTCAATTTGGTCCGTGGTATTAACCTGCGGTTTGATAAACACGGTACGTTGACGGTTCACTATGCGTTACTGCTCTATTATTTCGTATCGACTATTCTTTTTCTGATTATGGAACAACTACCAAATATCCATATTGAAAATGCCGCTTTGCTATGGGGTATAAATAACTTACTATCTACCATATTGTACGCCACATGCATCTACCATTTTTACAGCTTGCGCAAATCCTATTAGATGTCCATCAGGTCGTTCTTTTGTTGTTGTTGGCCATTTCTGTCGCAACATTTGCTACGCTGATCTACTCAAAGTACCTGAAAAGAATACAACAACAGCAGGAACTACGTCATAATCAAGAATTGCAATTCGAAAAATTATCGAAGAGAATTGCTATAAAAACCCAAGAAGCCGAACGTAAAAGTATTGCAAAAAACCTACATGATGATATAGGAAATCAGCTCCAGATGTTGTTGCTAGTCATTCACAATATGCAGGATACACACGCTGATGATCAATTAGAAAAACTATATCAAAACACCAGCAAAATCATAGAGTCGACCCGAATTTTAGCACATCGTCTATACCCTGCTAATTTAGAGCATTTCGGCCTTATACTTACTATTGAGGAGTTAATGGCGCAGTGCGCTGAAGTGTATACGATTACCCTATATATGTACCATTCCTATAAAAAACGTTCCGTTACATTTGAGGTACAGATATACCGGATCATACAAGAGTTCATCAGCAATTCGATAAAGCATGCAGCTGCCTCTCACCTTGAGATACACGTCAGAAATAGCCCAAAAGGATTATCATTTCTATTAAATGATGACGGAATCGGATTTGACACCACAGCAAGAGCTGGCATGGGTCTCCATAATATGCTTTCCAGAACTAAATCAATCGGTGGACTCGGAAAAATTAAATCCAGCCATGATAAGGGTACACGTTTAATATTACTATTTTCTAACGAAATGAAAAACGGAAACACCAATGACTAAGACATACCAACAAAAGGAAATTAAAATAGGTATAGTAGACGATGAGTCTCTCTTTGTAGAAGGATTGACGCTATTGATCGAAGGAATTTCTACCTGTAGCACCGTCTATAAAAACATAAAATCAGACGAAGTGGTTAATGATCTTAGCAAAATGTCTCCGGAAAAACTTCCAGACATCCTTCTTTTAGATATAGAGATGAAACCAATATCTGGTCTGCAATTGGTAGAAGAATTGATACCTCGTTTTCCTTTAGTTAAGATACTCATACTTTCCTCACATTATAAGGCTAATTTGATCGGACACATGATCAAGATTGGTGTATCCGGATTTTTGCCAAAGGTCATCGAACTGAAAGAACTGGAAAAAGCATTGGAAACCGTTTATACGACAGGAATATACTTCTCTCCGTCAGAATATCATTTGCTCCGTTCGTATTTATCCAATCCACAAAAAAAGCACGTATCCTTGCAGCCAGCCAGTCTCCTGACAAAACGAGAAATCGAAATCGTCGTACTGATCTGTCAAGAATTTACGAATCAGGAGATTGCGGATCAGCTGTTTCTGAGCAAACGTACCATTGAAAGTCATCGACAACGAATACTGGATAAAACGGGATTGAAAAACACGGTGGGTTTAGTCATATATGCATTGGCCAACGAAATATTTGTTCCTGATCTTAAATGGATTCCATCACGACAGTATAAGCGCTAATAAAGGAAGAGATTGTGATTTTTTAACCATTAAATAAATCGCATTATTTCCCTACCTCGTATTAAAGCGACGACAACAGGGGATCTACGTGGGAGCGAATTGATGGACGCGATAAAAGCAAGTAGAAATCTGTACCTACGCAATTTTTCTATCTTCTTTATTCCTATTTAAAGTTGATGATTCAACCCCGAAATTTCTACTTTTAAAAAGTCTTGTTTTCTTTGAGTAGGTCACACTTACCAATATAGCGAACCGAATACTAGATTAGCATATGATTCAACCCGGATCAGAGACGTAACCTCAGAGAAAATTTCAACGTATATAAATAAGAGAAATATACAAGTAGAAGCGCTCTGTTTCTCTATTACGCTAGTATAACATTAAGTTAATATAGGCTTTTTATCTTTGTCTATCCAACGGCCAACGTAAAATATGGAGACTTTACCCGAAAATCAACTTATGCAAGCCATTCGGGCGGGGAATGAAGAAGCCTTTGCCCATTTTTTCAACACGCACTGGGAATATCTTTACCGGGAAGCATACTTTCGCCTCAAAAATCATGATGATGCACAAGATCTTGTGCAAGAAATTTTCACATCCTTCTGGCAGAATCGCGAAACCGTGACGATACAGGTTTCCATCAAAGCATACCTAGCTGGTGCGCTCAAGAATAAAGTAATCCGACATTACACCAAAAGTAACCTCCATCAAGAAACAGTGAATCACCTGCTGCGACAGATGACTGTTTTTGAAGAAGGCGTGCTCGATGCCATTACAGCGAAAGAAATTCAACATACTGTGCAGCAAGCAATTCATCATTTCCCCAAGAATATGCGGGATATTATGCTCTTGCGCATGCAAAACTTCACCATAGCCGAGATAGCAGAAGCCCTTGGGCTCTCGACTCAAACGGTTAAAAACAATACCACCATAGCCTTGAAACAACTCAAAGATATCTTAATCAAGAAGCATCCCGAGGTTTCAACCAGTCTGTATGCCTCTATCTTGGCTTTAACAAATATTTAATACCAACTTAACGATTTCTTGAGGTACTTATTCCGCTTTCGCTGCACTATAGGGGTGAAAACAACATCAAGTGGAATTAAGAAAACTCAAAGAACTGCTCGATAAGCACCAATCTGGCCAAGCTTCGGAAGCCGAACGACAACTCATCGAGACTTGGTACGCTTCCTTCTCAAAAAATGAGGAGCAAGATCCATTAGTAAATAGCATACAAAAAGCACATATCCGCTCGCAGATCTGGTCTGGCATACAGATCGGCCCACCTCTACCGAAACGCACATTCAAACAACGCTACCTGCTTCCGATGATCAGCGCTGCCGCGGTACTGCTCGTATTAGGAATCACGATTAATCAGGACATCCTAACCTTTCGCAGCAGCATACAGCAAGCTACCCTACCCAAATTTCAAAGCAGCACCGGAACCAAAGAACGTAAGATGTTGGTACTGCCCGATAGCACACAGGTTTGGCTGAATGCCAATTCCACTATACAGGTTTTGGCCAACTACGGTGACAGTAACCGTATCGTACGCTTATCGGGAGAAGCCTTCTTCGACGTCGCACACCAGCCTTCCAAACCATTTATCGTGGAGCTGGATGACCTGAAAGTGAAAGTACTTGGAACAGCCTTTAACATAAATGGCTATGCAGGATTACAGACGATCAATGTGAGCGTGGATCGCGGTGCTGTGATGGTGGAAAAGAATGGTGTTCCTCTAGAAAAACTATCCCATGGACAATCTCTCGTTTTTGTGAAAGAAAAGGGTACGTATGCCCTTTACGAAGACTCAAACAAAGGTTCTTGGCGAGAAGGAAAAGTGGTGCTGGCACAGGCCAGTTTTGAAGAAATGGCGCAAGTGATCAAAAATATGCACGGAGTAGTTGTCAAGAAACCAGTAAATACAAATCAGGCGTATTCGTATGATCTGACACTCTATGCGAATCGTCCACTCAGCGAAAATATGGAAAAAATATGCAGTATACATCGATTAAAATACAGGAGGGTCGGCGATGAACTAATTCTATACTAAACCAAACTATTGCGTGCGGCACCCACAGGCGCCGTCCGCAACATACATTGGCCCGGCCTTGCTTGAGACCCAATACCCGGCCACTTAGCTTTTTTGAATTACTAAGACTATAAAAATAATGAATATAAATCTATTGTTCATACGAATTATTATGCGTGCGACAATTATGCTCTGCCTATTAGGGACAACCGTAGGCCAACTCCTATTGGCCGGCCCGCTGATGGGTCAAATCCATCAACGAAAAATTAATTTTACAGCAGCCGATATGACGCTCTATGCAGCCATCAAGAAGCTCGAAAAAGAGCAAAATCTGGATATTGCATTTGATGACAGGCTCTTGGAACTTTCGTCCAAAACGGTGGCCAATAAATCCTTCAAAACGACTTCCATCGAACACGTACTTCAAAACCTATTTGCCGGTACAACTGTGGTCTTCGAAGAAAAAGACAATGGCACCATCATCCTGAAAAAAGCACAACGACCGGGTGTGCTTACGGGTGTTGTATTGGATGAGAACGGGGAGCCTTTGCCTTCAGCAACAGTGCGAATAACGGAGCTGAACAGAACTACCAACACTAACAACGATGGTCGATTTACGTTTTCGGTACGCCCGGGCTCTTACACCGTCACCGCGAGCTACATTTCGTTTGAAACGACGAGCAAAAACCAGGTTCTCGTACAGGAGGGTGAAACCATGACTTTAAGTTTTCAATTAGTGCCAGCGATGGATGAAGTAGCTGAGGTGGTTGTGACCGCGCTAGGCATCTCACGCCAGCAAAAGTCGCTAGGCTATGCCGCTACCGAACTAAAAGGAGATAAAATCACCGAAACCATGCCTAACAATTGGACAGAAGCGCTGTCAGGACGCGTTGCTGGTGTTAATCTCGTGCGCTCGGGAGCAGGACCTGCGGGATCTAACAAAATTATCCTCCGCGGCGAAAACAACTTAACAGGCGACAACCAAGCGTTGATCATTGTAGACGGCGTAGTTATTAACAACAGTAGCGGCAACCAGGTAGGCCAAGGTCATGGCGCCTATTTGGGAGGCGACTCACCCGTGGATTTTGGAACAGGGATCAACGATATCAATCCCGAAGACATTGCGTCCCTTACGGTGCTAAAAGGTGCCAATGCAACGGCTCTCTATGGACAGCGTGGTGCTAATGGCGCAATTGTCATCACCACAAAATCCGGACAAATCAACAAAGGTATCGGTGTCACGGTATCTTCCAATGCGGTGATCGAATCCGTATCCCGGTGGCCGGATTACCAGTATGAATATGGACAAGGGACTGAGGGCGTTCGCTATTATTCCTTTAACGACGGGATAGATGGGCCAAGTACCCGCAGCACAAGCTCTGCTTGGGGACCAAAATTTGATGGTCAATCCTATTTCCAATATGACCCTGTCACACAAACCCGCGCCACACAACGCACCCTTTGGGAAGCATTCCCCGGTGAGCGTAAAAAGTTTTTCGAAACAGGAACTACATTCACCAATTCCATTAGCTTGGATGGAGGAAATGCACGTACGCAAGTACGTTTCTCTTTTACGGATCTACGGAATAAATGGATCATCCCAAATACTGGGTACGAACGAAACAACGTATCATTAACTGCAGCCCATCAGGTCACAGATAAACTACGTATCCAGACCCGCATCAATTACCGACAGAACCGTAGTGACAACCTGCCAACATCGGGATACAATAACCAATCGTTTATGTATTGGAATGCATTTTGGCAACCCAATGCGCAGCTAAGCTGGTTGGAAGATTATTGGAGACATGGATCGGAAGGTCTCGTGCAAAACTACCCGTACAGCAGTCTGGTCGACAACCCTTATCTGATCGCCTATGAAATGCTCAACAAGAACAAGCGACATGGCCTCACCGGTAATATTGAAGCTACGTATAAGTTCTCGGACGAATGGGATGTTTTGGTGCGTACCACCATGGACTTAAACGCCGAAAGACGCAGCCAACAGCGACCATACGACACCGAAAAATTCAAAAAAGGAATGTTTCGTACCCAAGCCATCAACAATACGGAGACCAATTCCGAATTGATGCTGACGTATAAGAAGGATATTAACGATGACTTGAAAATAAGAATCACCGGTGGCGGTAGCTCACTACGCAATGAAAATGCGCTAGAGCGCAATTCTGCCGATTCACTCGCTTATCCGGGCATCTTCAACATGGGTAACCCTGCAGGTATCATCGTAAGCACACCATTTCGCAGTGAACTCGTACTCAACAGTGTGTATGCATTTGGTACGGTGGCATTCCGCGATTACTTATTTGCCGATCTATCGTTTCGTACCGACTGGAACAGTGCCTTAGCTTCGCCCACCAACAAAGGCAAACCTTTTAGCTACCCGTCTGTCAATTTGAGTTACGTACTTTCCGACATGGTCAATTTGCCTGCGCAGTTCTCCATGGTAAAGTTCCGCGGATCTATCGCCGAAGTCGGTAGCGGCTCGATGGTCCCCTATCGTACCTCATACACCTATAATGTAGACCCTACCTTTCCGGGAGGAAGATCAAACCCTACCTCGCTTCCTAATCTACAGTTGCAGCCGCTTAAGACCGTCAGCTATGAGCTCGGAACAGACCTTAACTTGTTCAGAAATAGGTTTACGTTGAATGCGACCTACTATACCGCAACAACCACCAATCAGCATTTGGTAGCTGTAATCGACCGCGCCTCCGGCGCGAATAACGTATTGATTAATGCGGGAGGTATTCGTAACAGTGGATTTGAATTAGAAGCGTCCATTATCCCAATTCAAAAGAAAGATGGCCTCATCTGGACCATCAGTCCCACCTTTAGTACCAATAAGAATAAGGTTTTGGAACTCACGGACAACCAACAAGAAATGATCTTACAAAACGGACCCGGAAGTCGCGGTATGATGGTGGCTCGCGTGGGTGGTCGTATGGATGAGTTGTGGGGTCGCGGTTATCAACGTGCACCGGATGGACAGATCATCTATGAAAATGGTATTCCTCAATTAACCGATTCGGTACAATACATCGGCCAAGCCAACCCTGCTTTTCGCTTAGGTCTGTACAACGAATTTCGTTATAAGCAATTCCGTGTTGGATTTTTGTTCGATGCACAGTTTGGTGCAGTTGGCTATTCGTTAACCGCCGCTGTCAATAGTGAGCAGGGTAAAACAACCAATACGCTACCGGGACGTTACAACGGGATTATCGGCAACGGTGTTATCGAAAATGCAGATGGTAGCCACAGACCAAACGATGTGATTGCCACCAATGTATGGGATTATTATAATGCACACCTAGGCCGCGACAATGTCGAGGGAACAAGTTATTCGACCGACTTCCTAAAATTCAGAGAATTCCGCATCGATTACAGTTTGAAGCCCGCGACACTAGCCAAGCTAGGATTACAGCGTGCCACGATAGGCGCATTCGGACGCGATCTCTTTATCTGGTCAAGCTGGCCGGCCTTCGATCCTGAGTTTGGTACCCTTGGCAATGGCGACATCACCCGTGGCTTTGAGCTTGGGCAATTCCCGACCACGCGAACTTTTGGCGTCAACCTAGTTATTGGCCTTTAATATCATCCTAACAATGAAAAATCTTAAAACAATACTATTTCTAGGAGTCGTTTGCTCGGCTATCTTTACCTCGTGCAACACCGATTTTCAAGAAATCAACACCAATCCAAATACGAGCCCGCGAGTGCAACCCGAGAACCTTCTCGCTCCTGCTTTAACGAAATCGGTGAGTGCCAACATGAGCCGTAGCCAGCGTATCACCAACGAGCTAATGCAGGTGACAGTGAATATGGGTGACGGGGACGGACGCATATTTAGGTACGATATCCGCACCAACGAAGCAGATCATATGTGGAATAACCTCTATGTGCAACTGCGCAACTTTCGTGATATCTATGAGTATGCAGATGAGCTCAATCAACCGGAATACAAAGCGATAGCGCAGATTTCAGAAGTATGGCTATTTTCCATCCTGACGGATATCTATGGCGACATCCCCTATTCCCAAGCGTTGTTAGGCCGTGATTCAAACTACGTACAACCCGCATTCGACAGGCAGGAAGCGATCTATGTATCGCTCTTTGAGAAGCTGGAAGAGGCCAATACCTTGCTGAATGGTCTAAGTTTTGAAAAAAGAATAAATGCAGATGCAGATCCCGTTTTTAATGGGCACATGTACAAATGGCGCCTTTTTGGAAATTCCCTGTACCTACGATTGGCGCTGCGCCTAGCGCATAAAACAGAACTCAATACTGCTGCTATCATCAAAAAAATCGTCGAAGACGATCCCATCCGATACCCTATTATGCAAAGTAATGATGACTCTGCTATCTTAATGTGGACGGGTATATCACCCTACGTATCCCCTTTCGCTACTTGGCGAAATGCCGATTGGTATGGCCCAAGATCAGCCAGCTTCTTTATCGACAAACTCAATGAGCGCAGTGATCCACGCATCGTAACTTGGGCATCACTCGCCAATGGAGATTATTTTGGCGTACCAAGTGGATACCCGATCGGCCAGCCTCCGGTACAAGGGTCTGCGTTAAGCACTGGCCTAATGTCCCATCCCTTGTTGGGCAACATCTTGAATTACGGCGAACTACAGTTCATCTTAGCAGAAGCAGCTATTAAAGGATACATTTCCACTGGCTCAGCCCGAGAATACTACGAGCGCGGTACTATAGCCGGAATCCAACTATGGGGACACCAAGTACCCTCGTTCTACCTATCCACCGAGCTGACTAGCTGGGATGATAGTTTCGATGAGTTTCAGAAAATGGAGCTTATCCATTTGCAAAAATACTATGCACTGTTCTTTACAGATATGCAATCTTGGTTTGAATACCGCCGTACGGGTCACCCCGTGCTCCCAATTGGATCGGGACATCTTAACGGGGGAAAAATGCCCGTACGACTCAATTACCCGGTATACGTGCAAAATGCCAACCGAGCAAATTACCAACAAGCAGTAGCCGCGCAAGGGCCGGATAATATCAATACACCGGTATGGTGGCAGAAACCCTAATCGAATACGCACTAATAATCCAACTTAGAAAATGAAAAAGTTAAGCTATAGCATTCTATTCATCGCACTGGGATTGATCACGGTATTTACCGCCTGCGAAAACAGGGATCATATATTGGGGACACTTAGCCCCTATATCACCATCCAAGATCTCCGCGCCGTTCATAAAGGCAATGACGTGGAGGTTACTGTTGAATCTGTGAATGAAGCACAATGGACCACCGGTGTGGTGATATCGGATGTACAATCGGGCAATGTTCCCGAAGGCATGCTAATTGTACAACAGCTGCAACGAGGCAATAAATTGCACGGCATCGCGCTAAAGGTCGGCGACGGTGTCACAGATTACCGCATTGGCGACTCCCTACGCATTAACATCAGTGGCAAGACGCTACGCCGCGAAACATTCTTGTACCTAGACGGACTACGCACAGGCGACCTTGAAGTAGTCGCCCATGTGCCGACCGTAGCGATCAGACAAGTATCTGCATCGGCGATCAACCAACGTCCGCATGAATACGAAGGCACATTTGTGCAGATCGGTGGCGCAGAAGTAGTTCCTACCCCAGTGGGAGGAGACAGCTTCGTGGGCGCAAAGAAAATAATCAACGGCGCGGATACTCTTGTAATCCGAACATTGCCTACGGCAAACTATGCCACACTGCCTGTACCACGCAATCTGAATGTAAAAGGTATATTGTTAGGCGATGCAGATGGATTGATGGCGGTATGGCCATTTTCAGAAGCACATATCGAAGATACTTCTGATCCGGTCATTCCGGGAGACCTTGGTGATATGCCATTGATCTTTACAGGGTACTGCCCAGATCCAGAAGGTGGTGATGGCAACTATGAGTATATTCAATTGATGGCCAATGCCGATATCAACTTTGCTGAAATTCCTTTTGCGGTGGTCACGACCAACAATGCCGGAGCAAACCAACCCAATGCCGGTGCCGCACCGGGCGCAGGATGGTCTACCGGTGGTGCGCGTACCCTAAAATTCAATTTGACAGAAGGATCGGTCAAGAAAGGGGAATTCTTTTATGTCGGTGGACATCAAAAACGCATTAGTGGTGCAAACTCCACAACATTAGCTGAGTTAAATTGGGTGCGGGCTATTCCGTACACTTCTTCTGGGGGTGATGGATTGGGGGATGCCAATGCAAACATCTTGGCGAATAGCGGTAATGCAAGTGGTATGGCGCTATTTGTAGGCACCAATATCAACGAAGCTTCGGTACCACTAGATGTAGTGATGTTTGGAGGCTTAGGTACGGCCACCGTCATTGACTCGGTCGCAAATCTTGGATACCGAATCCCGAACAATGATCATTACAATCGTTTTCATCCCGAGACTTTGGCGCCACAGCCATTCTTCTCTATGGGCAGCAATCAATATCGCGTTCCACACTTTGTACCGGCTAATGTTGGTTTCTTCATCAAGCTCGGCGGTGTATTCAATGCCACCACCCGTACTTGGGAGGTAGCGAGAAGCTATTACCCACAGCCGCTAAGCAAACAGGCACCTGCCAGTGTACTATCTACCGGAACAGGCGTGACCCAACAAGTGGATTAAAATAAAATGGAGCGTGTCTAACTAGTCCATTATCATCGTCATCGCGAGGCGGAAGAATGACAACGAAGCGATCTTAAACTATACCAATATAGATCGCTCTGTCTTAACCTCCTCGCGCTGACGTTTTTTTTTGAGCATGCATCGTTTTTAGATACAATCATAATACGATAACAACGCACATGAATAAACCAAACTTTCCCGCGAACTACCGCACATTCAGCCGGGTCTTGAGCCTTCTTGTTCTACTGACGCTATTGGCCAACTCCTGTAGCAAGAACAAGCTCGAGCCGATTAATGAGGAGATATCGACAGAAGAAAACCCTAATGGCATTGATTTTAAGGCCTCGATTGCGGCAGTATGGGATATTGAGCGTGGCAAAGCGATATCCCTTCCGGGCACAGGCTACCAGCAGGGAGACATCTTGCAATTGGAGCCCGTAGAACAAGGGCAACAAAGTGTAACGGTGGCTATTTTAGATGGCCGGGTCACCTTCCCCACCGACTTAAAACCAATCAATTACCGCTTAAGCGTCCTGCGCGGCAACACACCCTATCCCATAGGTAGCGCGCAGTTCAACTATGTGCTTCGTGCAGACATTCCAAACCAAGATGGGAAAAATATTAAGGGCATCGTCCATATTGCTGGGCAAGGGCTTGCTAATGTGGTGGTTTCTGATGGGTACGACGTAACTGTCACTGACGCACAGGGCGTATACTACCTTAGCTCAACCAAGCGGACTGGATATGTTTTCATTTCGATTCCCGCAAACCACGAAGTAACCGAAACGGTAAATCAGGCTCCAAAATTCTATCAATTTGTAATGTCTAATCCCGAAATAATCGACACCCGCGACTTTGAATTAAAAGCCATGAACAATGAAAATCATGTGATCTTGGCACTGGCCGATATGCATCTTGCGAACAGAAACAGCGATTTGAGTCAATTTCAAAGTGGTTTTATGTCAGATGTCAATCAGCAGATCGCTCGCCTGAAATCGGAAGGAAAACAGGTCTATGCTTTGACTTTAGGTGATCAGACTTGGGAAACTTACTGGTACAGCAATAGTTTTATGCTTCCTGAGTATGTCCAGCAGATGAGCAACCTACAGGCTCCTGTATTCAATACGATCGGCAACCACGATAATGATCCTTATTTTTCTAACGATTGGATGGCCGAAAACGCCTACCGGAGAATTCTCGGCCCAACCTACTACTCATTCAATCTCGGGAAGGTACATTATGTCGTACTCGATAATATCGAGTACATCAATGATGGAGGCACATTCGGCACGGTTGGAAGCCGAAATTACAACGCCAAAATCACGGAAAACCAATTGGAGTGGCTCGCTAAAGATCTTGCATCGGTATCCACCACCACACCTATTGTTCTCTCGACACACATCCAATTGCACCATGCTCCTACGGAGCAGGGCAACACGCCCAACTTCCGCACCAGCAATGCGCAGCAGCTCATTTCCTTGCTCGATCGGTACGATGAAGTGCACGTTCTTACTGGCCATACGCATGTAAACTACCGCGTACTACGCAATGATAAATTGATGGAGCATAACATCGCCGCGCTGTCGGGAACTTGGTGGTGGACCGGCCGGCCGGGCTATTCCGACAATCACATTGCGCCTGATGGTAGTCCGGGTGGGTATGGCATATGGGAGATGAACGGTAGCGATATCGCCTGGAAATACAAGTCCATCGGCTATGCGCCCGAATACCAATTCCGCTCGTATGACCTGAATGAAGTGCAAATTACGGCAGCCACACATGCGCCAGCCGCCAATGCCACATTTCGTGCCTTGGTACCCCAATATGCCGCCAACTTTGCCAATGCCAATAAAAACAATGAGGTATTGATCAATGTGTGGGGTTACGATCCCAAGTGGACCGTGTCGGTCACGGAGAATGGCAGATCTCTAGCCGTACAACGGGTTTCTTCGTATGATCCCCTTCAGATTATTTCTTATGCTATGCGTCGCCTCAATGTGAATGCAACACCGACCTTCGATGCGGCAAATACCTCACACATGTTTAAAGTAAAGACTTCAGCAGCGAATACCACTTTGCAAATCAAGGTCACCGATCGGTTTGGCAACACATATAGCGAATCCATGGAACGGCCAAAAACATTTACCTATTCGATGCGATAGCCGAATGACAGGAAGCTGCGGGTTACGCGCCAATAGCTTCTGTCATTTCTACATTTTTCATAATTGGGTTTGATAAACGGTGATTAATTTTAGAAGAGGTTATAGTTTGAATTAGCATGCAAAAAGAACTTTAATCTATTTGTACCCTCTTCGCTGGAATTTCAACAAAACATTCATGAATCACGATCGAAAGCTTGAAAGGAGGAATGAATACAAGCTATTATAAATCTACACAAATAACTATAGCTGTTTTTAGGGAAGATTACAATATAAATTTCTTAAAAAAACAGTGAAGCCTTACCATTACAGGTTATGTGGGGGTTATATGATCTTGTAAAATAATGCCAATTAATTATTGCTATGTGATAAATCATGTAACCTGTTTTTCGGTAGCGTCAACGACAGCTTAGTTTGATTTAATCGGTCTTTCGATATCAATTAATTCTACCCTTTTTCCCATTTTTTTCTGAATAACCTCAAAATGCTGTAGTTCATGTTGCGTTAGCAGTGCGATTGCTTCTCCATGTTGCTCTGCTCGACCAGTCCGTCCGATGCGGTGAATATAATCTTTTGGAGACCGAGGCAATTCATAATTGATGACGAAGGGAAGGAAGTTGATATCTATTCCTCTAGCCATTAAGTCGGTTGCAACCAACACTCTTAGATTTCCAGATTTGAACTGAGCCAATGATTCCGTTCTAGCACCTTGGCTTTTCTTGCTGTGGATCGCTTTTGCATCAATACCATTCTTTTTCAATTTGTTAACGATGGCGTCAACCTGATAAACTGAAGAAGCAAAAACCAATACCTGGTTCATTTCTTTTTGCTGAATAAGCTGGCGCAAATAGGGGCCTTTTTTCTCAGACGGCATAAGATAGGCCGTTTGTTTAATCAGTTCTAAAGAATCTTTATCCTCCTCAATCTTAATTACTGTTGGATTAGACAATACTATCTGCTGGATGCTTTGTAAATCAGAACTTAGGGTAGCAGACAAAAGTATATTTTGTCGCTTCGCCGGTAGATAGTTTAAAATCTTATTCATTTGATCTTTAAATCCTAGATTCAACATTTTATCGGCCTCGTCCAACACCAAAGTAGTAATACTAGAAAGATGTACTGCATTGTTGTCCAAAAGTTCTAAAAGCCTGCCCGGTGTAGCAATAAGTACATTTACACCCTGCATACCCTTCATCTGCGGATTAATAGAAACGCCCCCGTAAACCGCAACGGTTTTTACTGGATGTGCTAAGGCTGAGCTAAAGATTTTAAATACCGTATTCACCTGCTCAGCCAGTTCTCTAGTAGGTACCAATATCAGCATATTCGCATGACGATTCTTTACATCCAGATTTCCCTCCAGATTCATCAAGAGTGGTAATACATAAGAAATGGTCTTTCCAGATCCTGTTTTGGCGATCCCAAGAACATCTTCTTTATTTAAGATGGCAGGAATAGCAGTTTCCTGGATCTTAGTGGGATGGGTGTATTGCTGATGCGCCAATAATTTTAATAGCGCAGGTGACAAACCTAAAGATTCGAAAGACATATGGTTTTTTATAAAAAATATAAATAATTAGGATCGATGTAGGCAAATCAGATATCTTGAAGAAAATATCCAATAAACCAAACCGTATAAGATAGCTATTGTATTTCATCAGCGTGCTGATCCATAAGAACAAAAATCCCTGCAAATATAAGCAATCTAATGACCAACACGTTTTCGAAGTGTGGGATCCATCACTCGGATATCATGGCTAAACTTAGCAACTTTTAAAGAGGTAATTTTGGAGTAATTAGTCTTTGCTGTACGGGGGCACTTAATGCCTGCATAAAGGATATTATAGCCTCCACTTCTTCAGAGGATAGATCTAATTTTTTTAATAATGGAGAAGGTATTGGACGTAGGTTTTCATCGACCACCACCCGACGCTGTATGGGTGCTGGATTGCCAAGATTATATAACTCCACCACATCGCGTAATGTTGGGAAGTTGCCGTGGTGCATCCAAGGACCTGTTAGCGTTACATTGCGCAACGATGGTGTACGAAATGCGCCCACATCTTCCTGTTTGCCTGATACATAATAATGTCCGAGATCTTCCTGTCGGGTACCATATAAGGCTTGCCCATCATTATGAAATTGATTATCTGAAAACAAAGGCGTATTGTGGCAATTGATACAACGGGCTTTGGTACGAAATAGATTTAAACCCAACAATTCTTGATCATTAAGCGCTTCCTTATTTCCGCCGATGAAGCGATCAAAACGGGTTGGATAACTCGTGATGGTACGCAAATACGTGGCTAATGCCCGCTGCACACGGAGTATGCTCACCTCTTCATTACCATAAGCCTTCAGAAAATAAGCGCGATAACCTTTAATCTCGTCAATATGCTGTAGCATAGAATCCAGGTTCATATTCATCTCCACATGATCCTGAATCGGCATCAAGACTTGCTCTTCTAAAGAAGTCGCACGGCCATCCCACATCCAAGAAGTATAATGGCCTACATTGTATAAAGTCATTGCATTGCGCTTGCCGACTTGGCGATCATGTCCATGCGCCAAACTCTTACCATCGCCAAATCCCAGCTGCGGATCGTGGCAGCTCGCGCAAGAAATCTGCTTGGAAGCGGACAATCGTCTATCAAAGAATAAAAGCTTCCCCAATTGGGACTTGGCCTCTGTAAATGGATTATCAATCGGATATCTTACTTTGCCCAAAACGCCAATATCTGCGAAATTAGGCTTCACGCTTTCATCAATATGCGGCAAAGGCCATTGGTTGACATCTCCACTACTATATAGCTCGCGTAATTGTGCTAATGTATATTCTGGTTCAGAGAAAAAGCTAGAAAGTACCACCGCTGCCGGTGCCAGTGATAACAACAACAAAATGACGATAAAGCGTTTATTCAAACTCCACATCACATCAAAAATTTAAAAACCGTAAGCCAAGCTTAGGGCAAAATAGTTCCTTTTGGAGCCCGGCAAGGTAGCCGTCTGCCTGCCCAAATCAGGCAAATCACTTGCCGATATCGTTTGCCAAGTGGCTAGCAGGCGTACAAAATCTTTACGTTTCAAGTGTTGTCTAAAACCTAATTCCACCCGTGCACCTTGTGTATTCGCTTGATAGTATGTGACATCGTGAAAATACACGTATCGGTGAAACATGTTTTCATTGATTTCGGGCACCGACCAATTCATGCTAAGCGGTTTGCCCGCTAAACCCATCAAACTGAGATGTACGTGTTGATTCTTCCGAGTGATGTAGGTGGCCATAGCAGATAGCGAGCCATCCAATCGCGAATAATCCAATAGTGTACCGCTACCGCCATCCTGTCTCGTTTCCGAAGTCATATCCGCGCTTCCTTCGAAATGAAATTGCCATTTTCGAGCATAATAGGTGTGCGCTAACTTGGCACGATGTGTATCGTACTGGTAGACCAAATTGTTAATTCCGTTTGCTTGAAATACCACCTTATCCTTTCCGCTACGCATAGTCGAACTCAACTGTACTAAATAGGCACGTTTCTCGCGTTTTAGCTGCCACATCAAATCGGCACCGATATCACCTATGGCATATTCATTCAGCACATTGTTGCGCGACTCG
This sequence comes from Sphingobacterium sp. lm-10, assembly GCF_023554555.1. Taxonomy (NCBI): domain Bacteria; kingdom Pseudomonadati; phylum Bacteroidota; class Sphingobacteriia; order Sphingobacteriales; family Sphingobacteriaceae; genus Sphingobacterium; species Sphingobacterium sp. lm-10. Next base: position 371,731 of record NZ_JAMJWC010000001.1, on the reverse strand, counting down.
TTGCGTAACACTTGCTGATACACCTGCTGCTCCTGCTTATAATGTGCGGTGGCGTAGAACTTCCCTATTTCGGTATTATAAGAAATATAGGCCTGCGAACCATAGCGGTTCATGTCATTCTGGTAATGAATTCCACGCGCAAGCAACCAATCATTGGTCTGCCATCCGTAGCCAATCACTGCATAATTGAGATAAGGCGTCACCGCCGGACTCAACACATAATTTTCATTTTTGAAGGCTACTTCAAAACTTTCTTGTCCATATCCATAGCGCGCTTCCAACCCGATTTCTAGATCGGCACCCAACTTGCGGCTCACACCCAATTGTCCATTTACCTGAATCACATCGATACTACCTCGAGGATCATTATTACTGAAATGATCTCCGATGCGATAATCCAATCCGCCGAACACCGACCACTCCTTAAAATAGCGTTGACCACGCGCCTGTATCGTGTAATTGGTGCGCACGTAGTGATTGTTGCCATACGAGGCAAAGTAAAACGGTGCCGAAGGATTTTGTCGGGTTTGATGACCAAAACGCGTGCTGTCTTCCAACGTGCGGTTGTAGGCAAATCGACCCCAGAGTCGTACATCTTTCAGGGTGATACTACCTTCCGAATTCACATTGGTGCTGCGCACCTTTCCAGCGTCTTGCGCTAATCGATAATCGCCCTGACTCCCACTATATTGCGCATGCAAGAGCGTATATCGGTTTTCGACCGATTCGTGCAGCCACATCGGATGGTCTACGGCAAAATAACGGATTTGCCGCTGAATGGTATCCAGCGTATTACTTTCCTGTGCCAGCGTAATCTGACACAAGAAAGTAAAACAAACCCATAAAATATATTTATTGGTTTGCTGCATGGTATTAATTAGCAAATCCGCGTGGATTGGCTTTGATCGTCACAAAATCTGCTGTCGAGTTATTGGTATCCATCAATACGCGACGGCCGTTGATGGTTTCTTTTGTTTTGCGTATCACCGAATTGGAAGAACGTGCACCCCCTGTTACCGCTACCCAACCGGCATCGCTTTGCGCCGTGAATTTTTTAGGATACGTCGTGGTGGTCGATGAAGATTGGATTTCTACTGCATCAATGATATTAGCAACGGGGATTTGTACAAACACGCCATCCGTACGTTCGCGACCATCCGCATAAGGTACATCATAGCTTTTCCAAGATGTTACCGGCCCCATATTTTGATCTCGGAAGATGATGTAACTATGCTGACCATTAGAACTTAAAATCAAATCAGTCGCATTGCCTGCTCTGCGATGCACGATGACATTCGGAACATTTGGATTATCCACATCAGAGGCAATCGGACGACCGCGATCTACATACGGTGTATAATATGCTTCAAAATCTGCCTGACTAAGATCTACCGTTAATTCCGGATCCTGAATAGAAATACCTACACCATCTGTACCTTGATACGGTTGTTTGTGGTTTACTGCCGTAGCAGCGATGACAATGCTTTGACCTGCACGAACTGGATACTGCTGACCCGTACCTGGCAATTGCAAAATAGTACGCGCATATACGTAATCAGCGTTGGCATTGATATCAGTCGGCATACCGAACGAACGTGACCAATCGTACTGACCACTACGCGCCTGATACGCATATGTCGTATTTGCGTTATTGGCTCCTTGCGCTTCTGCAATGTATAATTGATCTGCATACTGTATCTCTTCGGAGTTGTTATAGACCTCAATAAAGTGGTCGCGGAAATTGGCTCCTCTATTGGCATCAGAGCCAGCATAATAAATTTGCTTAATTACCAATGCGTTGTACGTTCCATTACGCAATTCAATGGAGAATGATTTCTCAGAATTTAAGTTAATATCTTGCGTCTCGATCACACTGCTGAAAAGCACGTCAAACTCTTCGCTCAAGCCTGAAGCGGCATTGAAATCACTAACCGGATACGTTTTAGTACCCTGAATACCATAGCGGCCTGGCGCTAGATTGGGTACACTCACGCGCCCTTGTGCATCTGTTTCGCCTTTGAAGACTTCTTTGCCAGAGATGTCAAACACCTGAATAGTGATGGCATCCAGTTTCAATTTATCGGAGTAATCGCTGCTACCATAAGCGGCACTAACATCAATACTAACGGATTGATTTTCGGGTGCTACATCTTTTTTACAAGCTACGACGCTGAACAAAGCGAAGCAGATTAAGACGAGTTGAATTGGGTGTTTCATTTGTTTTGGAATAATAATGTTTGTGTAATAAATAATGAGTTGGATAGCGACTATAGACGCAGTCGCAATTGCGCACCATAGGTAGGTTTACTGTTTGGAATAATCAACGTATTATCGGATCGTAGGTACTGTGGCCTATAATTGAATACATTGTATACATTAAAGGAAACGGTAAGCCGTTCGGTGATTTCCTTGGACAGATTTAAGTGAAAGTTGCTGTATAATCCTGGTTGATTCTGGTTGTTCAATAATTCTTGTGTCTGCAAAAGATGCTGATACGACGTATTCGTAGGATCAAACGTCGGAATCGCCACAAACTCGCCGCGCTCAGTATAATACCCAGTCGGAAAGCCATCGGTAGCTAGTGTTTTGGTTTTATTCAGAATATTGAATTCTGCCGTAAAATTTACGAGGAGCTTGGCCTTGGGAATATGTGTGCTGCTAGTCAAAGCAGCATTACTTACTTTAGTATTCCGAATACGAGCAGGATATACACCTGTAACGGCATAGAGAGGATCTGTGCCTGGATTGGTAAAATCACGCATCACCTGTAATGTCTGTGCATTGCTACTGGTGAATCCACCTCGAATATTAAAAACAGTTTGTATAGGCTCCCATTTTGGCGTGGAGAACAACAATTCTACACCACGATTTTTGGATTTATTGCCATTTACAAATTCATTGCGCGTGAGTCTATAATTCTCCTTACCGTCAATTACATAAGGCAATTCAGCATTCGGATTTGGATTAGACTTGTATAGATCTAATGCCGTGACCTCAAAACTTCGGAAAGTACCGATTCCATCATAACTGCTTTTGTCGAAAACATTCATCGCTAACCTAAATCCTTGGGCAGCATATACAACCGATAATTCTAGTTGTTGTGATTTAGTCGGTTTCAATGTATTATTTCGCGGCACGAATTTGTCCACGTGCAACAGGTAAAGGCTATTCGCTGCATCTACGGCACCCGTTTCGGTCACCGCGGTATACTGGAATAATGGAATCTCATAATATACTGGACCGGGGTACAATTGTGCTAATGCAGGTGCTTTGCTCGAGAAACCATAAGCCAAGCCGACACGCCATTTGGAGTTTAGCTCATAGCGCAAATTAGCACGTGGTGACACCGTAACAAATCGTTCGAAAAAATCCATACGCGCACCAGCCCGCACATGTAACGGTCGGTCTGCAAGATCTATTTGGAAAACATCTTCTGCATACAAGCCGATCTGCTGTTGAGCACGGATCTGGGTATAGTCATAGTATCTCGCGGAGCGATTGCCTGCCGTTGCAGCGGAAGCTAAGCTATTCGGACGAGAAGGATCGACGATCTGTCCTGCGCCATTGTTTTTTGAATAATTGTAATTGGCGCCAAACTGCACTTGATGGGCTACATCGCCTGTATAATACCGGCCAGTGAGATCTAATCGAGTCGTAAAATCGATTGGTTTACCTTCAATATGCGATACCGACGTGTAGGTACCTGGACCATAAACTCCTTGAGCTACGCCTACTTCGGTAGCATCAGAATAAATCACAAAAGTGCCATTCATCAACTGCTCTTTGTACGTATTTTGGTAAGATTGCCCATAGCGCATATTGAGGCCAATATTACTGATGAACCCGTGATCGATCCGGTAATTGGATCGATTGGCCACACTAAAATTGTAGGTACGAAAACGCACAAATGTTCCTGTAGGATCATCTGGATCTTGCAAGATATTATCCAAATTACGGTTGTAATCGAGTGTGAACGTATTTGTAAATGCACGCTCACGACCGCCAGCGATCGTCCACATGGCGTTACCACCCCAGCGATCATACGCTTTTAGCTTGTCGCGATTATCTTCAAACGAACGGGTGAAATTTGCCCCAAAAGAGAAGCCACCAAATTTTTTGGTTTGGAAACCTTTATTCATACCATATACCGTAGCATTGTCGCGTAGCTGCATTTGAAAATGAAGCGGTGAACTTCCTGCCATGCGGTTGATGATAATAGCGCCGTCTGTCAGGTCACCATAACGGGCAGAAGCCACACCGGCCACAATCTCCACACTCTCAATATTGTCGGTCGTAATTTGCCGAAGATCCAATCCACCGAAGGCGTAATCTCCAGAATAATTACCCGGGGAATTCGTACCTCCTTTGAGTCCCGATGCACTGCCAAACACATTAGCATTTTCCATGCCCGTCATACCCGCATTTCGGGTTTGCATATTGGCATTGTTAGACATGGCGATACCATCCATGATCAGGGCAACACCAAAGGCATTGTTTAAGGCAAAGGCATCACGCGAAGCCGCCGAAGTAGTCGCATAGTTGGCTGTACGCAAATTGGCTTGTTGAACACGCTGCAAGGAAGGTGCTTCGATTTTCTTTCCCGGCACAAGGTTCAATAAATCATTCAAACTCAGCGCACCAGATTGCAAAATCACTTCCCGATTGATGTAAATGGAGCTATTACTTTCTAAGCGTGAATCTGTCGTTGGCGCTACCGACACTTCTTCCAACCCCATACTTAATATCGGCAAGGTGACATCGGGCAATCGTTGTTCTCCAGGTGAAAGATCGACCTGCAGGCGTTGTTCCTGTCTACCTAAAAGCGAGATGGTTAATAGTTCATTCCGCGTTTTGGTTGCGGGATAATGAAAGCGAAACTCGCCATTTTCACCAGTGATAAAGCGTTGATCCATGGTCGGCAGATATACTGAAACCGATTGTAACGGCTCTCCTTGCTCATCAATTACGCGTCCTAGTAACAGACCTGTGCGCGATGGTTTCATCAAAATATGCTTCCCAGATACTTGCAGCTCCACCATGGCTGCTCTTTCGATTGCCTTCAACACCGTACTCAGGCTGCCATTTACCTCGAGCGAGATGCGTTTGTTGAGTGAAATACGTTGTTCATCGTACAGGAAAGTATAAGGCACCTGTGCTTCCACAAGCTTCACGACTTGCCGCAATGCCATCTTATCTGCTTTCACAGAGATATTTTGCTGTGCAATAAGCTGATTGGTGCACAAACATAGTATGCACAGTATTTTGTAAAAATGATTCATGTTAATTCTGCTGTACACGTACAGTATCATGTTGCAAAGTGAAGCGGTAATCGGTGGTATAGGTCAGATGATTTAATACATCTTCAAGGGATTCTTGATCTATCGTACCTGAGAATTGTATCTTGACAGGTATATTGGTTTGCCATTTTATGCCATACTTACGCGTAAGTTGACGCGTTACTTCCTCGTAGTCGGCATGTTCAAATACTAGTAGGCCATTGGACACCTGACGCTCTTGTGAGATATCAAATGATTCGACGTGTGCCGACTGGCTCACTTTATCCCACAGAAATGCTTGTCCGGGCGACAAGGTTTGTTGTTTCCCATGATGTTCGATGAGTACTTCCCCATTGAATAAAGCGACTTTAGTCTGGTTATCGGTATCATATGCTTGCATATTGAAAGAAGTTCCCAATACCCGGACAGCTACTTCTTCAGTATGAATGATAAATGGCTTTGCTGCATCGTGCGCTACCTCGAAAAAACCACCACCATCTAATTTTACTTCGCGTATACTATCTTGAAAAGCCGCAGGATAAGAAAAATTTGACCCCGGAAACAATTTGACAACAGTACCATCTGCCAGTGCTACGTGCATAATCTTTTTATCAGGCACCTGTTGATCGACCCATGCTATATTCGCAGCCGCTGTAGCAGCTATATTTCGCGTTTGCTTCCAAACTTGGTAAGTAATTCCGCCAATCAATAGCAGGCCTGCCGCAGCCATCCATGGTTTCCATAATCGGCGAATCCACAGTTTTATTTGCTTTTCCGACGCTACGACGTGGTTTAGCAACCGTGTTCTTTCAATCTGAAATTCTTCTTCAGTGGGTCGGTCCACCAATAACAATACCATTTGGCGTGCCTCTTCGACTACGTCAATATATTCAGGGTGTTGTTGCCACCAATTATCCCAATATGCGCTGTCTTCGGCGCTTTTCGATAGGCAATAATTCACAAAAGAGTGATCGGAAATCAGTTTTTCTACTGTAGGATCTACCATGTAATTGAGTTACTATATGGAGTAGTGGTTGAAGTACTGGATTTTTACCTATTTTTATTTAGAAAAAATCAAAATAATTGCGTGAAGAACAGCGATATCCCCGCGCATACGTTTTAAAGCTTCGTGAATCACATTGTACACCGTTCTGACCGAGGCATTATCTAGCTCGGCGATCTCTTCGTATGAACGCTCTTCGAAGAATCTCCATTGAATATACCTACGTTGTTTTTTGGTCAATTTGTCTAGCGCGCGTTGCAAGCGCTCGTGCATATCCATGACCTGCTCAATAGCAATTCGCTGTGCTTCGATCGATTCTTCGGCAGGTTCATGCAATAAATCTTCGATCTGGGTATGTGGCACTTCTACTTGGCGAATGATAATGCGCTTCAGCCAAGTAAATAAATAGAATTTCGGATCAACGGTGGTTTGAGGTAGGCGCTCATGTCGCTCCCACAATTCGCAAAACAATATATGAAGGCTTTCTTTTACTAATTCGCGATCCCGGCGGATCGTCATGCCGTAGTGAAACAAAGGCGCGTAGAATGTATCATAGAGCTTCAAGAAGCTCGAACGATCACCTTTAATTATGTTTAACCACGTATCTTTCATAGATGTGGCAGCAAATATATGTATTATTTATAATTATTCTAAATTAACTAATTAGTATTTAAAAGTTGAGGCCTTAAAAGTTATTTAGATTAAAAAGATGAATCTATTTGTCCATTTAGGAAGATAATATGCAGGAAAGTTCAGAGGTAATTGCGACTTAAATATACTCATTACAATAAAAACCTCAGCCAAAAGGTTCTTCTGGATTTATTAGCATCCTCAATAAAAGCTAAACCACCTCACCGTATTTGAAATACTACTACGGGTATAGCAATATCGGGAAGTTTAAAACTTTTAAGAAATTCGGGAGTGTGCTTAATCGCTATTACGAGTCGGAATTGGAAGTAGATAGCTTAAATGAAAAGGCATATAATTTATATAAGAAGGTTTGTTTTAAAGAAACCTTCTTATATAAATTATTACAAACAGGAGTATGCCTAGTCATCATCGGCAACCAAAATATCTTCGAGAGATATTGGTGCTTCTGAGAAGATTTTATATAGGCTAACAATATGTTATAAATCCATTATGACCCCTCCTACTTTTAATGAAACCAATTATCGATCTCGCATCGGAAAAATGACTCCAGGCCTTGGAGACTGATTGATCGATCAGTTTGCAATTTGGTATATTCAGTTAAGCGCTTAAAGAATTTGGCACCGTTATACCTTTTGATTGTTGTAAATTATCATTTGGTCGAAATAAGCGTAGCAAATGCTATTTCACACCATGCAAATGGCATTATAGCCTTTGTTTCGTGATACACCTTACTCTCGTAAATTTCAAATTATTGCGAATTAGAATTGATCCATGATCCCAAGCTCCTAAAGTACCGGGAGAAACAAAAAAGCCGTTTTTCGTGCAGAAAAACGACTTTTTTACTTGGTGCGCCCACCTGGGCTCGAACCACGGACCAAAAGATTATGAGGCTTTTTAGCAGCTCTTACTGATATGGCAAAAAATCTGCGTTTCTGACTTACAGAGGTAATTTATTGATAATTAATGAATTTTGAAAATATCAGGTTGGAACCTATTTGTAACTCATCCATTATTTAGCTATTCTTTCTAAGGTAATTACTTGTACCTAGGCTATATCAATGACACTACATCAAATTAATTTTGGTCTTGTTAGATCTTTTGTTTATTTTAAATTGTCAAACAATGTATTAAGTGTTAACCCTACTGTTTTTGTAAACAGTTATAATCGAAAACGACTCATTCTATTTTTCAACAAATCGAGAAAATATAGAATTTCCTGTCATTACATCCATTGGCTCTCTTTTACTCCATTCCCACATTTTGTTCCAAAGATGAATTCCGAATGTCTCTTTATCTAAACTTATTTTTTCTTCTGTAAAAATGCTTTCAAAGCTTGAGTAATCAAATGGACAAAATACCTCAGGAGATACGATATATGTAACTAAGTCCCTATCTATGATTTCGTTTTGCATATATTTCGCTCCAATTTCAGTCCATTTTATATCAACAGGATTTTTAGACCGTAAACAATCGTCGATACGAGAAAGAATTGACTTCGCCATATCATTGCCTTTCGGCATTTTTATTACGCAATTACAGATGTGCGTAATTTCATCATTCCCATTTTTTTCTATCTCTGTAGCAAAGACATAAGGCCAATCAACATGAAAATGCTTAATACAGAGCATATCGCTATCCACCCACCATCCACCAACTTCATAAAGTAATTTTATACGAAACCAATCAGAAAATGTAGCGTAAGAATTAAATAAATCTTTGAACACTAAATCCTCTGCCAAAATAACATCAGCATCCATCAATTTGACACCTATCGGCAAATTGGTAACTTCACCATATGAGTAAAGATGTACATCATGGCCATTGTCGAGAAATGATTGAAGACAAAATTTCTGGTGTTCGCCTAATTCGTTACTGATCCAAAGTGTTTGAACAATTATATTGTCATTCATAAGTACTGTATATTAATTAAATTGAATCATTACATTTTGGCAAAGGTTATTTACTTCTTGACAAAAGTTTAATACTTTAGAGATTTTGACAAGTTTATCCATATTCTTCTCATAATAGACATATCTTCTGTGATAATATCAGCATCTGCCATAATACCCGGTTTTAGTAAAATAATTGAATCTTGTTCAGTACGTTTGATTGCTATCTTGGAAAAAAAGACGCTATCTCGAATCGGGATATCACTAATGAACGAAACATTCCCATGTAGATAACCATATTCTTGATAAGGATAACTCCGTACTTTCATTAGGACCTGTTGACCAATTTTAATCTTTGACGAGTTTATCTGCGGAATGTAGACTTCACCATAATACTCATCAAGATTTGGATTGATGTAAAACAATTCTTCACCCGCTTTAACATATAGGTTTTCTTGCAGAAAACCTCCGTATACCACTATTCCAGCAATAGGTGCAGAAAGGACATGTTTACGTTTCCAAGTAGCTGCCTCACTAATAAAACTGTTGAAAGCTTGAGTAAATTTCTGCAGAGCTTCAAATACGTGATTGTTGATCTCTGCCAACTCTCTATCTTTACTTAATAGATTATTTTGAATCATGAGAAGATTATTCTCCATTTGCGGAATACTCTGACGCTTAGACAACAGCAATGTTTCCTTTTGTTGGAGCTCTTGCGGGCTCACAATCTTTTTCTCTGCCAGTTTTTTGTATCGTTCGTACTCTTCAGCTGCTATATCCAATTCTTTCTGTTGCAGTTCTAAAACCTGCTTAGATCGCTCATCCTGTTGTCTAATGATTTGAACTTCCTCTTGTATAGATCTTTTTCGTGTCGAAAAAATCCCCTTATCCGCAGCCGCTAGATAATTTAAATAAGCAATATAAAAAGATTGGTAGCTTCCCTGTAGCTCACCAAGCTGCAAGTCACTTGGAGGGATAATTTTTTCTAGATCAATAGATCCAGGATCGTTCTCTCTCATTGTATGCAAAGCCTTCAGTAAAGACAATACTTGTAAATGGTCAGCAGTACTTTCAATGAAAGCTATTTCCTGGCCTTGCTGAACTACTGCACCGTCGTCCACCAAAATATTTAACAAATTACCATCGATAGGATTTATAATTTTTTTTGGCGAAACGGTTGTTGTAAATTTCATATCGACTGTCACAATCTCAGGATAACGTATGAAAGCAGTCGCACCAACGAGCATTACTATGGTAATAAAAATAAAGGAAATACCACGTGATAGCAACCACGATGGAGTTTTAGAGATTATATCTTGAAGATCTTCTGAATGCAAATCTTCTTCTAAGATGTGTTGTGGTTTCATAAATACTAACTCCCCAATTCCAATTGATTTTTAACCAAATCGTAATAATATCCTTTTTGAGCGGCTAGCTCTATATGCGTCCCTTCTTCCACGATCATACCTCTGTCCAACACAATAATCTTATCTGCGTTTCGCACGGTACTGAGACGATGTGCCACTACTATCACAGTACGGTTACGAAAAAACTTATCTAACTTCTCGACAATCATTTTTTCGTTGTTGGCATCTAAAGCATTGGTAGCTTCGTCTAAAAAAATAAAACTTGGATCTTTATATATCGCGCGTGCTATCATGAGTCTTTGCTTTTGTCCTTGACTAATTCCTTTTCCTGCCGTACCGATCTTTGTAGATAATCCAAAAGGCTGATCCGCAATAAATTCAGTTAAGTTGGCAATCTCGATCGCACGCTCAATTTTAACTTCATTAACCAATTCATCGTTTACAGTGATGTTTCCTTCAATAGTGTCAGCAAAAACATGATTCTCTTGCAAAACACTTCCGCAACTATCCCTCCACAACTGATAGTCGATTTGTTCCAGTTTCTTTCCGCCAACTAAGATTTCACCTGATTCGTATTCATAAAAGCGTAACAATAGTTTCAATATAGTCGTTTTACCGCTACCACTAGCCCCTACTATCGCAGTTGTCTTACCCGCGGGAAATGTGAGATTGATTGCATTAAAAATAGGTTCGTTTCCAGCACCATAATAACGAAATGTTACATTACGAATCTCGATGGTCTTATCTTCCGAAAGTTTTTTTACGTAGTCCTTTTGAATATTCTCTTCTTCTGCTGTCTGATAAATCTCATTAAGTCTTTCCAAACTTATTTTGGCATCTTGATAAGACTGCATAAAGCCAAGTAATGATTCGACAGGACTAGATACCATGCCAACAATATATTGGATCGCCATCATCCCACCCAATGTCAGATCCCCATCAATTACTGCTTTCGCGGCAATATATGTGATAAAAATATTTTTGACTTGATTGATCGCCATAGAACCTAAGGACTGATATTGCGACAAAGACAAACTCTCTACCTTAAATTTAAACAATTTCGCTTGCAAACCTTCCCATACCCACCGTTTTTGCTTTTGTGCGTTATTTAATTTAATGTCTTTAACACTTTGTATCATCTCTACCATGTAAGTCTGGTTTTCTGATGCAATTTTAAAGCGACGGTGATCCAATTCTCGACGATACCGCATAAAAGCAAGTATCCAGATCGTGTACAGCGCAGTAGCAACGAAGAATACTAAGAAAATAGTTTTGTTATATACCAATAACAGCGTTCCGAATACGACCATGTTCAACAATGAGAACAAACTTGTCAAGGTATCTCCTGTTATAAAAGACTCCACACGCTGCTGATCATTCATTCGTTGCATAATGTCTCCATGCGTCTTTAAGTCAAAGAAATGCATCGGTAGCCGCATAATTTTGATCAGTAGATCGGTCAAAATAGATATATTTACCCTCGTTGTGATATGTAATAATATCCACGAACGAATAAAACTTACTGATGTTTGTCCAACGAATAGCATTAATTGGGCAATAAGAATAAGATTTATAAAATTGATATTCTTGGTATTGATGCCTATGTCAACTACTGACTGTGTTAAAAAAGGAGTAATCAGTTGAAGTACTGTGCCCAGTAGCATCCCTAGTATTAATTGAAGAAAAAGCTTCCTGTATTTATAGAAATAGCGAAAGATCTTTCTCCAACCCAGTTTAAGCTCAGACTCCTCATCATCCAGCTGATAAAAAGTCGGACCTGGGCTCAAAATAAGAGAAAGTCCAGCGTGTAGTTCTTTCGTAGAAAACCAATTATCAGCAAAGTCTTTTTCGTCATAAACCAACAGACCCGTTGCAGGGTCAGACACATAATACTTACCTTCACGAATCTTATATAACACCACAAAGTGATTTTGATTCCAATGAAGAATACATGGTAATTCTAATTCTCGTAACTGATGTAATGATAAACGAACACCTTGGGTACGAAACCCAATTTTTTCGGCCGCTTCGCTGATACCTAACAGATTTACACCATCTTTTGTGGTCTGGCATAACTTTCGAATTTTTTGAATCGAAACAAGCTGACCATAATATTTAAAGACTATGCGCAAACAGGTAGCGCCACAGTCCATCTGATCCTTTTGCTTATAATGAGGAAAGCGTTTTAGCATAAATTTAGAGAGATATAAGTAGATTTTCCAACAATATAGAACACAAGGCAACACATAAAAACTTAGTAGATATCAATTTATCACAGTCAAATCAGTCGTATCTTTATTATTTTTTATTGTTAGACGATTAAACATTTTCATCACTTCTAAAATTTTGCGCTCACTTAAGCCATAATTTGGGGAATTCTGTTTAATTGATAAAGCATCGTTTTTCGTCTCGGAGCACGCAAATTCCTTTCGGCCTGAAACGAATGGATAGATGATGTACTTATTAGCGGTTAGAGAAGATAATTTTTTATCGACCGAGTCATTATCATCAAAAGTTGAATCTAGAATAGTTTGAAATAAACTACTGTAGATTACAATAAATGACGAGTCTTGAAAAACACTAGTCCAAGAAAGATGATTACTGACCGGTATTATCTGTTGCGTAACCGCTGTACTACCTAAGATAATATCTGCTCCTAGAAAAGCACCTTGATATATCGACTCAAAAAGCGCCAGCTTGTTATATGCATCACAAAAAACATGGTCATCTTGGCAGATTAAGATCACATCTTCCTCTTGCTCAGACGCAATTTCTACAATATGTTGAAGAGCATTCCATAATTCAAATACTTCACTTTTTCGATTTTCGATCCTTATTACAGAGATATCAAATTCTTGTCTATAGTCAAACTGTTGTTGTATACTCGCCAATCGATCAGTATGGTGATCCGTATTAAGTACATAAGTCGATAATTGCATATCTTGTTCAACATCTACTGGACTATAAATAGTTATTGCCCTTTTCGTATGTGCTATTACGTCTTTGAGTGTTTCCCAGCGTTTTCTAGTATCCGAAAAAAGCACATCTACTCTGCCTTCGACATTATTCTTAGGTGTTACATCCGAATATCCAAAGTCATGTTGCACCGATAACATAGGTACTGCAACAAATATTTTGTCTGATAATTTACTTATCCACTGGTCTATAATATCTACTTCAGTAAATCGAGAGTTTAGTATTTTTTGATAAAAACGTTCGTAAATGATTAAGAATTGGGCCCCAGTAAAATTATCTATCCAGTACAAATCTTCTTCCGCAGGTAGTGCGCAATTAAACCAACTTACTCCGCCCGCGAACACATCTGCTTCGTATTTTTCTACACGTTCTAAATAACTCTTTAAAACATCAAATTGATATTCGTTACTAAACTTATGGTCATCTTCGCAGATCAACACTAGAGGAAATCTCTTTTTACGAGCACTTTCGATTATCGTACGTAATGACTTATATAAGCCAAAAGCAGGATTGCTATCTTGGATTGCTTTGAAAAAATTCACATTGAATTCTGGATGTTTGCAAAACTGGTTTTCTGCAAATTGTCTCCTTTCAGCGCGCTTTTCTAGGTTAATGATATAAGTTGGAATAGAAGTACTACTCATATGATTGAAAAATGATTAAAATCTCTAATCATCAGCGTGAAATGCATTATTGTTAAAACAAAGACAGTCAGCGAGGAATAACCTCACTGACTGATTAAAAAAATTACCCGTGCGTAGTGCAACCATTGCAATCAATAAGTGTGAAAATAATGCCGGACTGTCCGGGGTAAACTCGTTGACATAGCTCCTCGGGATTGCCAGTAGAATACCAACAAGAATAATTACCCGAATCTGTTCTACAGCCATAGCATTGACCACCACTACCACTACCGTTAGATCCGCCCAATACCGTTTTTAATTGATCTCTAGAAAGTTGTTCTACTTCCGTGACACCTAAACTCTTGAATGAAATTTTTTTCATTTTTTTTTTGAAATTTAATATGATTAAATTTGCATCCGCTCACACCGGATTACTTATTTGATACGCAATAAAGAGAGGGTTGTGAGCTCTCTTTGCCCGAGTACATTTCGAACTGGCTCGGGCATATTTTATAAGTCTAATAAAATATGCTTTAGTTCTGCTATCTGGTAGCTTTCTGGCAGTTCCTTCCCATTAATATAGATAGTGGGAGTAGCACGAATTTTCATCTCGTTGCACCACTGATACATTCTTTTTATTTTCTCTCCTTGTTGTCGTAATTCTTCATTCATAGGGTACTTGCTGGCAAAAATCTCATAGTTTTTCTCCTCTGCTAAGTACCAATCATCTAATGCTTTCTGAACGACACTCGCACCGAGCATCTCTTCGATCGCCAATAAATGCGAAACTGGCGCCGTTTTCCTATCAGAGTCTTCGCCACTTGCGGTAAATATAATTCTCACCTTGACGTTAGGATTATGCTGAATAATCTCCTCAAGTTCTGGATGTGCTTTGGCACAAGGACCACAATAAGGATTGCACACTTTTAATATTTCAAGCTTAGCATCAGGGTTTCCGACAACGATCCCTAAACCTTCTGCAGGGGTCATGATAGAGTCACTTTTCTGTAGTAGCCCATAGAAAATATCTGAGTTGTATCGCATTTTTTTCCACTTGCGCTCATAGTCCTTACTATCCTTTGCTTTTTTTAGGAGAGGTATCATAAAGTAACCTGCAATAAGAAACGAAATACTTAGCATTGCTGTCAAACTAGTCAAATACCAATTCCATTGAGGCGTGATATCACTAGAAAGATAAGCAAGAGAAGCAATGGCATTGATTAACAAAACAACCTGTACAGTAAGACATAGCGGACACCATTGCTTAATAATACGCCCTTGAAAGTAGATAGAATACAGAATATATGGTGATGCTACCAAAGAGATTGTCGACCACAAATTGATTTGGGAGTGAAAACCAGGATATAAAAACTGTGTAAGATAGAAGGAGGCAAAATATGCAAAGCCCCACACCGACCAGCTGATACCTAAAAAATTGGATGAATTAGAGTTTAATACAGCATGACAATTCACATTACGACCATTACCACCACAGACTTCTTTTAGAAATGGATTGTGAGAATCAATCTCGTACCATATGAGAAGAATTGATGCTATAAGCCCAACAGATGAACCAAGAATAAATAAAAAAGAAGTCCAAAGTAATATTGCTGATTCCGCACTGAACCATAATTGGATACTTGCTAACAAGATCGGTACTACGAAAAGAAGATAAGGTAGTTTATTGAGTAAATTATCTCTCCATTCACCCTGCTTGTTTACGATATAGTTTACCTCATCTTTCACATGCTCTCCATCTAAAAGTAAAATGACTTCCTTATCAATATTTTCAAACTGCTGCACATCAACTTTCAGGTTTCTGCCTTTTATCGGGTCAAGGTACGTGATACTTTTTTCGTCAGCATCGCTAACTACGGTAAACATGGCGCTAGGCCAATTGTCTTGCTGGATCGAACAAACAAAAGGTGTCTCAAAATCAGCGTAATTAAAACGTCCTTTTCTAATGGCTTCACTTTGGATACCATACTGCGACAATACGTCTTTTACGGTAAGAAGCGATGGAAATTCAACATGTTGAGTTAAAGATTTGTCAATACCCTTATCTGTAAATTTCACTTTAAAAAACTCCAATACTGATTCCAAAACGACATTAGAATCATGTTTTTTATTGCTAAGTAGCTTGAGATTACTAAACATATATTAGGTTAACGAGTAGATGTTTGGTTCGTATCAAACTTATAAAAACCAAATTAATTATGCAATTAATAAGAATATTAATTTTATTATTACATTTAAAAAATCTACCATAATTTACCAAACATAAAAAATTTAATTACTCACATTATAAACACAAACACCTTATTTTATTTCACATCAAACTAAGTGGCCACATTAAAATATCAATAAAATTAAATATTTATAAAAAACTCAATTAAAAACAGTTGCAATGAATAAAAAAATTTAAAAATCATCTAATTATTAAAAAATAACAATATACTCGAATAATTTAACACTCTGAACTCACCACATCAGACAAAAATTAAAATGATAAAGCATGTCCTTAAATTTTCAATTATTCACAATTACACTAATTTTAAAACATCATTAACAATACTATTATCAATATTATTTTCCCAACAAAGATCATACTCTCAACATAGAATTGATTTGACTACAGCTCTATCGATACTTGATCGAAGAAATATAGATATTCAAAATCTTAAACATCAAACTACATTAGCCCGGCAAGAGGTAAAAGATGCAAAGAACGCCTTACTACCCAAGCTAAATTTAGGATTAAGTCATAATTACAACTTCGGTTTAGCCTTTGACCAGATCGCTGGTCAACTTATAACTGGAAACAGATGGACGAATTTTGCCAACGCCAATATTGGTACTCAAGTTGTTATATTTAAAGGTTTTGAACTACAAAACCAAATCAGAAATGCAGTTCTAAATTTGGAATCAAACTATTTAGAACTAAAATCTTTAAATAGATCATCAAAACTGCAACTACTTCAAATCTATTTTACAGCCATCACCAACAGAGCCCTTTTAGAATCTGGCCTTAATCAATTAGATTTTTCTAAGGAACAATTGCAACTACAAAGAGAACAATTTGAAATGGGCGTAAAAACACTAGTAGATGTATCATTAGCTGAAAGTCAAGTTGCTACAAATGAGCTTAATGCATTAACTAGTAAAAACAATTACATCAACTCGTTAATTGACCTAAAACAGCTGCTTAACATTTCCTATACAGATAGTATTGAGCTTGAAATTCCAGAAAACAGCATAGAAAATCTTTATATTACAGACACGTCAAACTCAAATGAATCCCTAGCACAAAACCCACTGATTGCGATAGCAAACATTAACCTAACAAAAGCTGAGTTAGTGCAAAAAATCGCCAAGAACAGGTACATGCCAACAATATCTTTTTCAGGAGGATACGGAACCAATTACTCTTCTGAAAGAGTTGATTTTCAAACAGGAAACTTTATGCCATTTCTTAATCAAGTGAATCAAAATAGATCACTCAATTTAGGGCTATCGCTATCGGTTCCTATTTTTGATGGTTTTCAAGTCCGCAGTGCAAAAAACAAGGCTGATATCAATATTTTGATACAAAAAAATGAGATAGAGAAGGTCAAGATGGAACAAGAGAAGATTTTCCAAAAGTCTTTGCAAGAATACCATCGATCAATTCAAGAATATAATGTTTCTAAAAAGCAACTTAAAAGTCTAAAAACCTCGCTTGACGCTTTGTCTGAACGATATGAATTGGGCTTGGCTTCGCCTGTAGACTTTTCAAAAGCATTATTGGATCATAATTTAAGTGAATTTAAGGTGATAACTTCTAAATACAATGCGATGTACTACAATGAAATTATTAAGGTGTTAAATAGTAGTAGTTAAGAATTATATAAATTTAGATAATACCATGAGATACAAAAAAAGTCATTTTCAATGTAGAAAAACGACTTTTTAGATTTGTACACCCATTTGGGATCGAACCAAAAACCAAGAGATTTTAAGTCTTTCGAGTGCTAAGAATTGAAATAGCCCTAACAACCAATAATGAAGTATTTACAAGATATAAAGGGACTTAACCGATTATTTACTGTAACCTATTTGTAACCGTTTTACGTGAAGTTCAACAAAACCTGCATGAATCAAAAGATGAATACAGGCTTCATCACCTATAATTACAAACTCTGAATGAAAAACTATGTAAATCACACCGATCGGAGAACTCCGATTAGTGCAGGGTACAAGCTCCTAAAGTACCCTGAGAAACAAAAAAAGCCGTTTTCCTTACAGAAAAACGACTTTTTTACTTTGTGCGCCCACCTGGGCTCGAACCAGGGACCAAAAGATTATGAGTCTTCTACTCTAACCGACTGAGCTATAGGCGCGGTTAATTTATTGTCAGAAATGGCGTGTGCTGCGCTGTTTTGACGATGCAATTATCGATATTTGTAGCGACAAATCAAAATCTTCTCATGCAAAATATCAAAAATATCGTACTAGATTACGGCAACGTAATCTTCTCTATTGACTTTCAACGTGCGCAACAAGCTTTTAGCCAATTGGGTGTACAAAATGTAGAAGATGTATTTGCACATAAACAGCAAAACGAAATTTTTGATCAGTTTGACAAAGGATTGATCAGTCCGGCACAGTTTCGGGAAGGTATTCGAAAAATAGCTAACGCACCGCATCTTTCCGATGCGGATATCGATCAAGCCTGGAATGCGTTATTAATTGGTGTCCCTGCCGGTAAACACGAAGTGCTCACGCAACTTAAAAGCAAATACCGCCTATTCCTACTCAGCAACAATAACGAGATCCATTATGCTTATTGTATGCAGCACATTCAAGAGAAGTATGGAGTAGAGAGTAATACCGTGTTTTTTGAAAAAACGTATTACTCCCACGAAATGGGGATGCGAAAGCCGGATCGTGACATCTTTGACTATGTCTTACATGATGCACAGATCAATCCAGAAGAGACACTATTTATTGATGACAGCCCACAGCATTTGGCCACCGCCAAATCACTCCGAATACATACCGCCCTATGTACTACAGAAGAACCTCTGGAAAAAATAGTGGCCGATTGGCAGTTATAAACGGGATATTTTATTTTTGAGAATAATGCTTTAATTTGTCTTCGAATAAAGCTATCTTTGCACACCAAGAATTCCACGACGAAAGGAGGTATATAAAAAGCTATGATTATTGTAAATGTAAAAGAAGGAGAATCGTTAGATAGAGCATTGAAGCGTTTCAAGAAGAAATTCGAGAAAACAGGCGTTTTGAGAGAGTTACGTTCACGTCAGGCTTACGAGAAAAAATCTATTACTCGTCGTACCCAAGTGAAGAAAGCGATCTATAAAGAATCCTTACAGTTAGACAACGCGTAAGTAACGTATTCTTACAAAATAAAACAATAAGGCGCCCCCAAAAAGGTCGCCTTATTGTTTTATTAAGGCTACTGCTTCAGCATACGCTCCATCTTATCAAAGTCTTCCGAAACCGAATCATCGGGCTTAAATGTAGCCAACGAAACAACAAAATTGACCAACAAACCTGCGAAAAATCCTGGAATAATCTCATAAAGATCCTTATAATTATGCGGGATATAAACCCATAATAGCACAACGATACCGCCAGTCAACATCCCACTTAATGCACCCCAACGCGTAGATTTTCGCCATAATAGCGCCAATAAAACAACAGGCCCAAAAGCAGCGCCAAAGCCTGCCCATGCATTTCCAACCAAATTTAGAATACTATCTTTTGGATTTAATGAAAGTAGAATCGCTATAATCGCTACCAATAAAACAGACAGCCGGCTCACGATCAGCATACGTGCTGGAGATGCTTCTTTGTGCAACAGCGCTTTGTAAATATCTTCTGTCATCGAACTCGCCGTCACCAATAACTGCGACGAAATCGTACTCATGACGGCCGCCAAAATTGCTGAAAGCAAAAATCCACCAATCAATGGATGGAACATAATGCGCGACAAATAAATAAAGATCGTTTCTGCCATCTCTTTGGAACCATCAAACTGCATCATCAGCGTACTATCACTCTTAGTCAGATAGGCAATTCCAAATAGACCTACCGCCATTGCCCCGCCCACGGTAAAGATCATCCAACTGATGCCAATATGTCGCGCTTTCTTGATATCACTTACTTTATCAATCGCCATAAAGCGCACCAGAATATGCGGTTGCCCGAAGTAGCCAAAGCCCCAAGCAAGCAAAGAAACAATTCCTACCGTAGTGGTTCCTTTGAAAAGATCCAGATAATCTGGATTTTTCTCTCTAATTACGGCAAACGTCTCACCCAGCCCACCAAGTTCCATAATCATGACAATCGGTAATATCACTAATGCTAAAACCATAATTGCCCCCTGCACAAAATCCGTAAGACTCACCGCCAAAAAACCTCCCATAAAGGTGTAAATCACCACCACAACAGAAGTAAATACTAATCCTGTAGTATAATCCATATTAAAGGCTGATTCGAACAGACGGCCGCCAGAAACCATACCTGCTGAGGTATACAGCGTAAAAAAGATCAAAATTAATACGCTGGCAGCAATCTTCAATAATTGAGATTTATCTTTAAAGCGGTTTTCAAAGAAGACGGGTATCGTGATCGCGTTATTGGCTACCTCTGTGTAAGCTCGCAAACGCGGGGCTACCAAGATATAATTCATATAGGCACCAAAGGTCAAACCGATCGCAATCCAGGACGCGGATAAACCGGACAGATACATCGCTCCCGGCAAGCCCATCAACAGCCAGCCGCTCATGTCGGCCGCACCAGCAGACAAAGCGGTGACAGCTGCACCAAGATTGCGCCCGCCGAGTAAGAATTCCTCCGTATTGGCGGTAGATTTTTTATAAGAATAAAAGCCTATCAGGAGCATTAATACCATATAGAGGCCAATGGATATACCTTCGTAAACATGCATAATTGTCAGATTAATAAGTGTATGAAGGTAACAAAAAGGACAAGTACAAACAAAAAAAATCATAAAAGAAAAAAGCATCAGATATATTCCGATGCTTTTTTCTTTTATGATAATTACCCAACTATGGGTGGATTAAATTTACTCTGCGTGAAGCCAAGCCTTTTTCGCTAACAATTCTTCCTCAGATTCTACAATATCTTCATCTTCAACACAACAGTCTACCGGACAAACCGCTGCACACTGTGGCTCATCGTGAAAGCCTACACATTCCGTACATTTGTCCGACACGATATAATAAACCTCATCTGAAACTGCATCCTGAGACTCGTTTGCATCTAAAGTAACCCCATCACCAAAATCAATCACTCCTTCTAAAGCAGTACCTTCAGAAAACTTCCAGGTCACACCTGCATCGTAGATCGCATTGTTAGGGCATTCAGGCTCACAAGCTCCACAGTTGATACATTCGTCTGTTATTTTAATTGCCATTTATAACCTCTCAATAATTATTTTAAACTAGTTTTGCACTTCAAAGTTAAACAATCCGTTAAGAATATCTATAAGTATTATAGATTATTCCTTTCCGAGTTGTATATACTCGCAAAGATAGAGCAAAATTCGGTGAGATTTGTTCTAAATAATTTAAACAAAACAGCATTTTGACAAAGAATCAACGAATAGCAGCATTTACCAAATTGGGGGATTATCTCAGAAAAGATGATTCAGATATAGCAAGCTTATTACTAAGTACTGAAATAAAAAATCCTTGGTACACCGCTGAAAATGTAAATCGGCAGCTTCGTGCCATTACACAAAACCTCACCGAAAGCAAATTAGAAAGTTGGACAGCACAAATCCCTCAAAAACTTTCCGATAAAACGGTCGCGCTGGTATTGGCAGGAAATATTCCTTTGGTTGGCTTTCATGATATATTAAGCGTTTTGATTAGTGGTTTCCGTGTACAAATAAAGCCTTCCTCGGACGATGCAGGGTTGACTGTATGGTTATTACAGCAATTAATCCAAATAGAACCATTATTTGCAGACAAAATCGAGATTGTTGAACGATTGGGCATGCACGATCTGATCATAGCTACAGGAAGTAACAACTCAGCCCGTTATTTCGAGTACTATTTCGGAAAGAAACCGCATATTATTCGAAAAAACAGAAATTCTGTCGCTATACTCCAAGGCAACGAATCTTCAGATCAGTTACTACAACTTGGTCACGACATCTTTGATTACTTTGGATTAGGTTGCCGTTCGGTATCAAAAATATACATCCCCGAGCATTATGATATTTCCGCATTTTATGAAGGTATTGCCACATTTCATCCGATCGGGCAGCATCATAAGTATGCCAACAACTATGACTACAATAAATCGATTTTCTTAATTAACGGAGATATACACTTTGACAATGGTTTTCTACTGCTTAAAGAAGATACCCAATGGGCTTCTCCCCTAGCCGTGGTACATTTCGAGCGCTACACGTCATTGACTGACGTGGCTGCGGATATCCATGCGGCACAGGATCACATCCAATGTGTAGTTTCCAGCTCAAGTATCTCCCTAAACGTTCCCGTCTTCGCATTTGGAGAAAGTCAGTGTCCGGCATTGGATGATTATGCCGATGGTATCGATATTTTAGCTTTCTTGGAGAAACATAGATAGATCAGAACTACGTTGAGATTCGTCAAAAGAATTGTTAATTTTCAGGCCAATTCCGGCGCTTATCGTGAAAAAACTATACATTTGATAATTGAACTTTACATTTGACAACTAAAGTTTGTATTTGACCGTTGAGATGTATTTAATAAAAGTAAAAGGTGTAGCAAAAATTCCAGATTACGTACAATTACGTGATGAGGCCTTTACCCTATTGGCTTATTTTCGTGTCGATAGACCAGATAAATCCCTAGACAAAATAGGTTTAGGCGACAAAATGGACTACATCATGGGCATCGCTCAAGAAATTCCTTTCGGTCAGATCGTCAAACTTGATTTATAATTTTTTATGACAGAACATTCCGTTATCAGACTCAAAAATATCGATATCTATCAGCAGAAGCACCTCGTACTGGCTAATGTGAATCTTAGTATTCAATCGGGTGAATTTATCTATTTGATCGGCCAGTCCGGATCCGGAAAAAGTAGTCTTTTGAAAATTATCTACGGAGACCTGTACATCGCTACTGGAGAAGGTATGATCGCAGGGTTTGATTTAAAAAAACTGCATGACAACGAAGTGCCCTATTTACGTCGTAAGCTCGGTATTGTTTTTCAAGATTTTCATTTGCTGAATGATCGTACTGTAGAAAAAAACCTAGAGTTTGCTTTAAAAGCTACGGGCTGGAAGGATCGCGGGCTGATCGAAAATCGGATGGTTGACGTATTAGAGAAAGTAGGTCTTCGTTCCAAATTGAAAAAAATGCCACACGAACTATCCGGCGGTGAGCAGCAGCGAGTGGTGATTGCACGTGCTTTGCTCAATGACCCCGAGATCATCCTTGCTGATGAGCCTACCGGAAACTTGGATCCCGCTACCTCCGAAGAGATCATTCTATTGCTGCGCGACATTGCTTCGTCTGGTACAGCGGTACTAATGGCTACGCATGATTATCAAATCATCCGCAATATGCCGTCTCGTATTCTGCGCACCGCAGATGGCGCACTGCACGACAATGTCACGATCTAAGACCGTCAATAACTGACACAATTACACAAAGCAGACAAATTGTTTGTTCATACCATTGAAAACTGACAGGCTGTCGGCGAATCTGGTATTGGCAAAAAAATTGAACATCCTTGGGGACAACTAGGGATTGTTTTATAGTATAGCGTAATGGTAAACGAACACGAACATAATCAAGAAGAAGAGAGTTTGGAGCAAGATAACCTTGTTTCCAATGAGGAAAACAGTGAGCAAGAGGCGACAGAAGCTGTCGAGGATTCGGATGTCGCTGTAAAATTAGAGGAAGCACAGGACAAATATGCACGCCTGCTTGCTGAATTTGAGAATTACAAAAAAAGAACCTCTCGCGAGAAGATAGAAATTATTCAATCTGCCGGAAAAGAAGTAATTGGAAAACTTTTACCTGTGCTGGATGATATGGATCGCGCCATTATTTCGATGGCGGCAGCGCAAGATGTAGCTACCGTGAAAGAAGGGGTTGAGTTAGTCAATACTAAGTTTAGAAAATTGATGGAGCAACAAGGTCTGAAAGAAATGGACGTAGTTGGCCAGGCATTCGATTCGGAATTTCAGGAAGCTATTACGGCAATCCCCGCTCCTACAGACGACATGAAAAACAAAGTGATCGATGTAGTGGAGAAAGGGTATATATTGAATGATAAAGTAATCCGATTTGCCAAAGTGGTGATTGGTCAATAGAAAAGGAAAAGATGTCAAAAAGAGATTACTACGACGTATTAGGTGTTTCAAGAGGAGCAGAAGCCGCAGAGATTAAGTCTTCTTACCGCAAGCTTGCGATTAAGCACCACCCGGACAAAAATCCGGATGATGCAGCAGCAGAAGAAAAATTTAAGGAAGCTGCGGAAGCCTACGAGGTACTTAGCAATCCGGAGAAACGCAGACGCTACGATCAATTTGGTCATGCAGGAAATAGTGCTGCCGGTGGATATGGGGGCGGTGCAGGCGGCATGAACATGGATGATATCTTCAGCCAATTTGGAGATATTTTCGGTGGCGGCGGTGGCGGCAATCCGTTTGAAGGCTTTTTCGGCGGTGGCGGCTCACGTGGTGGCGGTCGTCGTGTACAACGCGGATCCAATTTACGCGTAAAAATAAAACTCACGCTGGAAGAAGTTGCCCAGGGTGTAGAGAAAAAAATTAAAGTCAACAAACAGGTCGCTTGCCAGACATGTGATGGCACTGGTGCCAAAGACAAGAGCTCTTACCACACGTGTAGCACCTGTAATGGCTCTGGCTCGGTAAGACGTGTCACCAACACCATTCTTGGCCAGATGCAAACGACTAGCACTTGTCCGACTTGTAATGGAGAAGGCATCGAAATCACCGCTAAATGTACTACTTGTAAAGGTGAGGGCTTGACACGTAGTGATGAGAACATCACCATCAATATTCCAGCTGGCGTAAGCGAAGGCATGCAATTGTCTATGAGTGGCAAAGGTAATGCAGCTCCTCGTGGCGGCATCCCTGGAGATTTGATCATTCTTGTGGAAGAAACTCCTCACGAGTCGTTGAAACGCGATGGCATCAATGTAATTTACGATTTGTATATCAATTTTGCAGATGCAGCATTAGGCACTAGTGTAGAGATCCCAACCATCGATGGTAAGGCAAAGATCAAGATCGAGCCCGGCACACAAGGCGGCAAAATTTTACGCCTGAAAGGTAAAGGACTTCCAGAAGTCAACTCCTATCATAAAGGTGATCAATTGGTTTACGTAAATGTCTGGACACCAAAAGCAGTTTCTAAGGAAGAGCGTGATGTCTTAGAAAAATTGAAAGAATCTTCTAATTTCAAGCCACAACCTGGTAAGAATGAAAAGTCATTCTTTGAGCGCATCAAAGAATATTTCGAATAATAGTCAGCGTTCCTATCTGCCTACCGATAGGAAATACAAAATTGCTAGTATTAAAGAGGTTGCCATTGTGGCAACCTCTTTGTATTTTTAGCCAATCTCCGTAAAAATTAATAAACGCTTGTAGCGAAGCGCTACTAACAACCGTATAATGGGTAAATAAAAAATTACTATAATAAAAAGACTAACGTAAAATCTACATGAAACAATTAGTGAACTTAAAGAAAGCTTGTGCGATAGCACTGAGCGTGGTGTTGTTTGGAAGCTGTATGAAAAATGAGGAGCCCGCTCCTGCCGTTCCGGGTTCTAGAATTTCTGTTATAAATGCATATTCTCCACTTTCAGGAACACAATTAAGATTTGTTGACCAAACATTGGGAACCCTTCGGTATAGCGAAAATTCAGGCGCACTTTTCAATACCAATTTGAACGATCTAACACTAACAGTTCTTAATCAAACAACTAATCAAATTTTGATAGATAAAGCACCTATCAGAACTGCAGTCGACAAATACTATTCGGCATATATCTATGGAAAAGCTATTCCTGCAAAATTTCTATTACTTAACGACACCCCAGATCAAAGCACCGAAACCAAAACAAGAATTCGATTTTTGAATTTAGGAGAAGGAGTAGAAGCAGTAGATCTATTTATTGGTGGCCAAAAGGTAGAGACTTTAAGTAATCGCGTTCCGGAAACCCAAGCAAATGCAGTGACTAGCGAGAGGTTTATCCTTAGCCCGAGGGATGCGGGTGCAGCTGATATTATAGTTAAAACGCTGGATGGACAAGAGTTAGCAAAACTAGCATCATATGATTTTAGATCAAATAGTTATATTTCCATCGTTTTACTAGGAGATAAAGCTTCTACAGGCGAAAGTGCAGAGGAAAAGGCAAAAGCTTTAAAAATTGGCGTGTTCTTCTCTGGTCAATAGACCTTTCAAGCGAATGATATTAACCCCCATATTTTTATAAAAATATGGGGGTTTTCGCATATGCGCAATTTACTTTAACGCCTATATCTTTGATATAGGCGTTTTGCTTTTTCATAGTCATTCGATCTCGTCGAGGGCATTTCTTTACAAAAATATCTCAGAAACTTACACCAACCTCTTATTTGGCAGCCAGCGCGAAGCTACCTGCCATACCAAAGTGTAGTTATGACACAATTGCAGTCTTATGTAATATTATAGCTTTGGAGAGAGATAGGCTATAAATACGTATGAAATCCCATTTTTATGAAATCAGAATTATACAAAAAATCGCATAAAACAAGTGATTTTAGTGCATTTTGCACGAATATTGCTTCATTTTAGATGGAAAAGTGAAGAAAATCTTCATTTTCAAAATTTTTAAAATCAATATTACATATCTATGAAAGTACTTGTAATTGGAGGGGGGAATATGGGCTTCACCTACGCGGAAGCTATTGCAAAATCTACTATTTTAAAGACTAACGATCTGATGATTTTAGACAAATCAGAGGAACGGGTAGCCGAACTATCACGCAATCCATTGTTGGATGGTTATACGGAGCTTAGTGCCTGCTTGCCCGAGGCAGACGTGATATTTATTGCAGTCAAACCGAATCATGCACAAGGTTTGATGGAGGAAATGAAACCGTTTGTAAATGACGAACAGGTCTTTGTTTCCATCATGGCGGGCGTCACCATCAAAGTGATACAAGAAGGACTCGGCATGACAAAAGTTATTCGTGCCATGCCTAACCTGCCTGCACAAGTTGGATTAGGAATGACGTCCTTTACCGCATCCAAAGAGGTTTCTCGATTGGAGCGTTCTACGATCAAACAGTTATTAGACACAACCGGTCGCTCTATTTATTTAGATACCGAAAATGACATCGACGCTTCTACAGGAATCTCCGGTAGCGGCCCCGCTTACATTTTTTATTTTATGCAATCCATGATGGAGGCAGCACAACAAATGGGATTCTCTGGTAGAGAAGCACGTACTTTAGTGTACCAGACATTTGCAGGCGCTGTGGAGCTTTTCGGTTCATCCGATTTAGATCCAAATGCCTGGATGGCCAAAGTAGCCTCCAAAGGTGGCACTACACAAGCTGCGCTGGACTCCATGGAAGATAATAACGTAAAAGAACAAATTAAAGAGGCCGCTTATGCTGCATTCAACCGAGCGGTAGAATTGGGAAAAGAATTTAACCATGCATAATACAACAGAGAAAGATTCTAAAACTATAAAGCGTGTAGTCATCAAAGTGGGGACACACGTTATCACGAATAAAGACAATCGCATCGTAGAAAAGGTGCTTCAAAAATTGGTAGACCAGATTGCCTACCTACATGAACAAGACATCATGACCGTGTTGGTATCATCTGGCTCCGTGATCGCCGGAAAAGAGGTGATGCGTCATCAGTTGAAAACAGATGATAAAATTATTCGTCGCCAGGTATTCTCCGCGATTGGACAACCGCGTATGATGCGGCATTATTATACCTTATTTCGTTCCTACGGAATAAGATGCGCGCAGGTGCTGGCTACGAAAAGAGATTTTGATGCTGGTCCCCACCGCGAGAATATGATTAACTGTTACGAGGGGCTACTTCAGGAAGGCGTTGTGCCAATTGCCAATGAAGATGATGCTGTATCCTTATCGATGTCCACTTTTACGGACAATGATGAATTAGCGAGCTTGGTAGCAGAACTAATTCAGGCAGATATGCTTATCCTATTGACGGATGCCGACGGCTTCTTCAGCGGGCATCCGGAGGATCCGGACAGTGAGTTACTGAGTCACATCAGTGCGGATGAGCCCGTGGAGCAATTCGTACAAGAAAGCACCAAGGGCGAAGCACAAGGTCGTGGTGGTATGAAATCCAAACTAAATATTGCCAAAAAGACCGCCAATCTGGGCATTACCACCTATATTGCAAATGGTAAACGACCAAATGTCGTGCTCGATATTGTGAATGGCATGGACGTGGGTACGAAGTTTACTGTGTAGTCCAAAAACTGATTAATATATTAAAAAGAAAAGATAACATGAAACGTTTACATACAGACATTAAAAATCAGGTGTTGACGTCAATGATCAACATATTAGACAATAGTCGCACGGAAATTCTAGCGGCGAACGCAGAAGATATTGCCAATTTTCAGGGGCAGGATCAGGCTCTTTATGACCGATTGCTGGTTAATGACAAGAAAATCGACGAGATGATCCGTGCGGTTCGCGCAGTAGCCGGACAGGAAGATCCTGTTGGCAAAACCATCTCCGATCTTACTTTAGAAAATGGTTTACACATCGTTAATCAGACAGCGCCATTCGGTACCATCATGATTATCTATGAATCACGACCGGATGTGACTATCGAGGCGGCGGTACTTGCTTTTAAAGCGAATAACCGTATCTTATTGAAAGGTGGCAAAGAAGCAGTACATACCAATCAGGCGCTCGTAGATTGTTGGCATCGTGCCTTAGCTGAACATGAGTTACCAAAAGATTGGATTCAACTGCTCACACTAAACCGGGAAGATACACAGGAGTTTTTACGCAACCCTCCGCAAAGGCTAGATCTTATCGTACCCCGAGGTGGCGAACGATTGATTGCTTTCGTAAAAGAACATGCACGCTGTGCAGTATTGATTAGTGGGCGAGGCAATAACTTTGCTTACATCAGCGGGGATGCCGATTGGGAGATGGCTTTAAAAGTGGTCGTGCATTCCAAAATCGATAAGATCAGTGCTTGCAACGCGTTAGATAAAATTTTGATCAATCCGGCCTTGCCGAATTTTGAAGAAAGAGTACGGGAGTTAGGTAAGCATTTTGCCAAAGAATCTGTCGAGATATTGGCCGATGAGCCGCTTCGCAGCTATTTTGCTTCCTCCCAATCGCTTCCAGATGAGGCTTGGCACGAAGAATTTCTGGCGAAAAAGATTGCTATCGGTTTGGCAGCTGATCTTCCTGCCGCGGTCGAGAAAATCAACAACTGTAGTGGCGGGCATTCGGCGATCATCTTTAGTACCGACACACAAAAAGCACAAGCTTTTATGGAGCAGGTAGACTGTGCTGCCGTATATCATAATGCATCGACACGCTTCACCGACGGCGGGCAAATGGGCGTTGGTGCAGAGTTAGCCATTAGTACGGATAAATTGCATCATCGTGGTCCACTTGGTTTAGAGCAATTGGTCACCAACAAGTACTATGTATTTGGAGAAGGACAAGTCCGGGAATAGGGATTTCAACGGTCTATCATGGTTACTTTCTATCAAGACAGCTTGGATAAGTAAAAATGCTACTTTTTAAATTAAAAGTAACCTAAAAACGTCATTGCGAGAAGGAGGAACGACGACGACGCAATCTTATGTTCGTAAAATTCAGATTGCTTCGTCATACTTCCTCGCAATGACGCATTTTTTAAGGTCTTCGATTATCTAGTTTGGACAATTAAATATACTACAAATAAAGGCATCCCGATTAGGATGCCTTTATTTATTTATTCTCTATCGTCCCACCAGGAGTTGAGCAGTTCTTGATTTTCTTCTACCCACTCCCGGGCAGTTTCTTTTTCATTTTTACTGGCTTCCATCCGCGTCAATAAATCTGACAACACATCCTCCTCAAAAAAAGCATGTTGAAAATAGCGATAAACGGCTGGATAATCCAACTCAAAATCCTCGCGCACGAATGTTTCTATATGCTCGGTATCGCCGTATATCTTCTTTGGATCTTCTAAAAACTTCACATCATATCGCCCAAAAAGCCAGTGCGGTTGCCATGCCGTTACGACAATCCATCGTTGCTCGTCTATCGCTTTCTGCAGCTCGGAAGCCATCGCAATCATTGAAGAATTTAACTGTCGATAATCCAAATCATAGGCCATTATAACGCTATCCGTGTAGGTCGCCATGCCAGATCCACGTTCAATACCAACTATCCGACCACCGAACTTATCTTTATTGTCGTTCAGTTCTTCGATGGAATTGATATCAACATATTTCGGCACTACCAATCCCAAGCGAGCTCCTTCGTAATTAATACCAGCACTCTTTATATGACCAAAAGGTGCCACTTTATCACCATGGGTAGTGGGAAGCCACACGTTCATAAACACATCGGTATCGCCATTATCCATGGAAGCCAATAATAAGTTTGGAGCCGCTTTATGCGTTACCACCAGATAACCTTTCTGCGTCAGGAACTCTTTGGTTACAAGGGTCATGGCATTACCTTCTGCCCAACCCTCAACCATTCCCATACTAATACGCTTACCGATCCTTCCCCCGCAACTTCCAAACAATAGAAAGAGGCCAAGATAGAAGCAAACAAAATATATTATACGTCTCATTTTACACTCATTTTATTGCCAAAACCCTGTGTGATACGGTCCAGCACAATGGCTAAAATCACCACGGATAGACCGCTTTCAAACCCCAAACCAATATCGAGATTGTTAATTCCTTCCAGCACCTTCTCTCCTAACCCACCGGCGGCAATCATTCCGGCAATCACGACCATCGATAGCGATAGCAAGATGGTCTGATTAACACCTGTTAAAATTGTTTTAAGCGCCAAAGGCAATTCTACTTTAAACAAGATCTGCTTTTGCGTAGCTCCTAATGAGCGTGCCGCCTCCAATACATCTGCCGGCACTTGTTGGATGCCCAAAGCGGTTAAGCGAACCGCAGGCGGCATAGCAAAAATAATGGTAGCAAAAGCGCCAGGCAGCTTTCCAATGCTAAAAAATAATACTGCAGGAATCAAATAAACAAACGCAGGCATGGTCTGCATCAAATCTAACAAAGGACGAATAACCCGATGAGCGGTGCTGTTTTTTGCCGACCAAATCCCCAAAGGAATAGCGATAATCAGCGCGATAATGGTGGATGAAATAATCAGCGCGAGTGTCTGCATGGTCTCTTCCCAGAAACCCATCAAATAAATTAGTGCTAAACCAGCCAATGTAAAGGCCGCGACACCACGACTGGCATAACGCCAGGCAGCGGCAGTAAATAAAGCAATCGTGATGAAAAAGGGAATCGTTACCAATACCCACTCAATACTTTCAATCCCAGCGTTACCCGATGTTTTTATAAAATCAAATACCGGTCGCAGGTTCGCCATTAACCATTTGACCGCGATGGCTATGTATTGTCCTATATCTATTGTCTTTTCCATGATTTAATTGTGGTTGGCATTTTCTTTCAATTCAGTGATCTCTTGCTCGTTAAAGCGCGTAGCTTCAATAACGACGGAATTTTGGGATACAATACCGAGCAAAGCTCCCGTATCCTTATTCGTGACGGCTATGGGTGAGCGCGTGGCCGTAATCAATGGCAGCATTTCTTCGACTGTCACGTCCGTTGTGACGGTGGGCACGTCCTTTTTCAGGACATTGACCACGGTAGCATCTTGTCGTTTTGCGCACTGAAGGACTTCGTTGACCCACACAAAACCTAAGAAAGTCTGATTATCGTCGACAACGGGTAGCACATCCAGTCCTGTTGTACGCATTTTCCTCAATGTTCCCTCTGGACCATCTTTGCCAAATCGCACGGTGGTTGGTTTTTTATGCATCAACGAGCCTGCCGTAATGATCGTCTTCCGATCTACCTTCTCCACAAAAGCTTCCACATACGGTGTGGCCGGATTAGTCAATATTTCCTCTGCTGTGCCAATCTGCTCGATAATACCGTCTTTCATAATCACAATACGATCACCTAACTTAATGGCTTCGTCCAAGTCATGCGTAACGAATACCACCGTCTTTTGCAATTTATTCTGCAGGCTGATCAATTCATCCTGCATTTCGGTTTTTATTAAAGGATCCAGAGCAGAAAATGCCTCATCCATCAGCAATACTTCGGGATCATTGGTTAGCGCACGCGCTAAACCTACACGCTGCTGCATACCTCCGGATAGCTGTGCAGGAGATTGCTGTTCAAAACCCTGCAGACCAACGGTATCTATCGCCTGTTGAGCCTTTTTTTCTCTTGTTTCAACATCCTCTCCTCGAATCTCCAAACCAAAAGCCACATTGTCTAATATACTTCGGTGTGGCAACAGTCCAAATTTTTGGAACACCATGCTCATCTCTGTACGACGTACGTCGAGCAGTTCCTTGTGGTTTTTTCGGGTAATATCGTTTCCATTTATGTAGATGTTACCCCCGGTTGGCTCAATCAAGCGATTCAGACAACGCAACAAGGTAGACTTTCCACTGCCGGATAATCCCATGATCACGAAGAACTCACCTTCATAAATCTCAAAATTTGCCTTGTTGATACCCACTGTACAATGAGTCTTAGCTAATATCTCTTTCTTGCTATGGCCTTCATTTAGCATCTTCAGTGCATTGTCTTTTTGCTTTCCGAAAATCAACACTAAATCTTCGACCTTAATTTTTACGGGTCTTTCTTCTTTCATAATAATTGTATGTTGAAAATAGCCATCACGGCTATCCTAAATTGGATGGATAACGATTGTTTCCAAATGTTACCTCAGATTGATAGGCTGTCGGCACCATCAGGTCTTTTAAAAAGCAGGATTACTAGGTAACTGCAAAAATTACCGCGCGCACGGAGGAATCTTCAAAGAGTTATTGCGCGAAGTTTTTCTGATTTTATAAAATAAGCAATAGTTGATATTGTATATTTTCTGTTTCCTCATTGCTGCAAAGATACAAAAAATAAAAAAAACGTCTTTTGGAGACGTTTTATACTTTATTAGGCTTGTTTTTTCGACCATACCAGATCATAAATCCGGTTACGGGAAGCGAAGCACATATTAAACTGACTAGAAAAGCAATAATCTTTGTTGGAAGATTAAAAATGGAGCCCACATGGATATCATAATTCGCCCCAACCATACGCTCACCGAGATTTTTGTCTTTGTAATCGTGTATGTGCAACAACTCGGCAGAATGTTCATCAAAGATTAGCTGACTCATCTTATGATAAGAGTAAGAAAGATGTTTAACATAAACTTCGAAGTTAGGATGAATATGATCATCCAAGTGATCATCTCCTAAATCCAATGCGAAGCCATAGCTGTCGGGGTAAAGACGTTTTACCTGATTAGCAACGGAATCAAGCGTGTAATCCGTGCGTACAGATTCTGGCGCTATAGTCGTGATATGCGAATGATCTGGAAATACCGTTTCTCCGCCCGAAAAAACAACATAAATAAAAGCCTGCACCACAAAAAAACAGTAAAACAAACCGGTAATAGAAAATATCAACGCAAAAATAGAGGCATAAAAACCAAGAATGTTGTGCAAATCGTAATTCTTACGCTTGGACTTGGTCGTCTTTTTCCAGTTAAATTGAAATCTTTGTCTTCGCCCCGCTTTATTGCGCGGCCACCATAGCACGATACCGGATATCAGCATAAATACAAATAAGCATACCGGAATCCCGACTACATATTTGCCCCATTCTGATTGCAGAAGAAAGCTAAAATGGATCATCTTAACAATATTGAAGAAGCCGATCTTCTCATCATACACGCGTAATACTTCTCCAGAATACGGATTTACGTAAATCAGCTTGTAGATCACCACTTCATCAAAGTAATGCCAGGCATCTGGGTTACGCTCATAGTAATAGTATTGGTAAGACACGGCTGGGTCGACGGGCACGTTTACCCAATGCAACGGATAATCTTCCGGACAGGCTTTCTCTACCCGATCTGCCAGTACAGAGATTGGGATAAGTTTTTTGGATTCTATATTGGGTTCGTGATGGTAAATGACGTCTTTCCGGGTAAAGCCTTCCAACTCATCCTTAAATACATACAAAGCACCTGTGATAGAAATAATTACTACGGGTATGCCAACAGCCAGGCCAAACCACAAGTGTAGTTTGGCCGACCATTTTTTAAATAATGACTTTTTTTTCTTTTTCTTCTCCTCTAACATTGATCTCTCCTCTTTTCGTTTGGTCGCTAGAAACGGTACGTAACGTTGCCAATTAAATTTCTAGTCGGTTGCGCATTTGCGGTACTGTACCCAATCCAGTACCGTTCATTTGTTAGGTTATCCATTCGCAGTCCAAAACGAAATTGTTGGTAATCGTAATACGCGTTAGCGTTTAACACCGTATACTTTGGTAATTCGAATACATCCGTAGTGGTATTAAATATCGGTACGGCACCCACGTGATTCCCCCCAAATCCAAAAGCCAAACCTTTGAGCACTCCATCCAGGAAATTGTAATTGGCGTAAAAGTTAGCCTGCCAAGGCGCTGCACCAGTAGTTGGGCGACGCCCCAATATGTTGGCATCAGAGCTTTCGCTAATACGCGAATCATTATAGCTCACGCCTCCAATCACGGTAAATCCTTTTACTAAATAGGCGTTTACTTCCAATTCTACCCCACGACTAGTGCGCTCACCCAATTGGTCCTGTACAAAATTGAAGGTACCAGGAATAGGGATTCCGGTGGATTGTATAGAATTTTGTACGGTAATATCATAATAACTTAAAGAGGCGTTAATACGACCTTTTAATAAATCTGCTTTTAGCCCTCCCTCCCATTGATTGGCTGTTTCTGGTCTCGACAATTCTACAGCACCCGATACATCGGTAAAAAAGTAACCGTTGGAGGTAAAACTATTCTGATAGTTGGCAAATACAGAAAATCTATCTTTTACAATTTCATACACCGCACCGAATTTCGGAGACCAACCCGACTGATTGTATGGTTCAGTAGGTGTATTATAGGAATTACCACCCAAGAAATCATTGTTTTCGTAACGCAAAGCCGCCATCAGATTTAAGCCAGGCATAACGGTCAACACGTTAGAGGCATAAAAGCTATACGTATCTTTATCGTTGATCAGTGGAAATGTTGCTGCATCAAAAGTACCTTGATCGCGCAGGTTCTGGTAGTAACTATCAACTAGTTCCCTATTGAACGTCGCATAATTACCCCCAACAAAGGGCACAAACTGTATGGTAGATGCGGAAAGGAACATTTGCCGATTATTAGTCCGCATGTAATCGCCTCCTACAACTAGTCTATTGCGCATATTGCCAATCTGCCCATCAAAATTAAAATTTTGCTGGATTTGAAAAATATCCTGATGGCTATTGATGGTAGATTGATCCGCTTGATGCAATCCTACCGGACCCGTATTCGCGAAAAGTTCTTGTCTTCCAACGTAGAAAAAAGGATTTCTGCCGTCCGATCGGTTATACGCTTTATTAACAGTCGTAGTGGATTGTATACGGTCGGATATTCTATAATGTGCGGTGGCGAATAGGTTACTAGTACGACCTCGATTATATAGTCCATCTCCAATGTAAGACTCTCGATATTGCATCCCTGTATCATCAGCGAGTTCCCTCATATTACGATATCCAAGTTGAGAGGGTGGAAACCAGAAGAATACATTTTGTTCTCCTATCGTTTTATTTTCGAAAAGCTCGTACTCTAAGTTGATGTCCAAGCGATCATTGACCCGCCAAGTCAGGCTTGGTGCCAAAGTAAACAACTGGTTCCTGGCATCCTTAATTTGAAAAGTTCCGGTGTTGGTATAAGCGCTGTTTAACCGAAAGAGCAGAGATTTATCTTCATTAAGTGGTGTATTGATATCGGCCTGTGCGCGGTAGTGGTTAAAGCTACCCCAAAATATCCCCACCTGTCCTCCAACTTCTTCAAAAGGCTTTTTGGTGACTCGATTGATAACACCGCCATACGACGTTGGCCCGGTACCAAATAAGGTAGCTGATGGGCCTTTCAACACCTCTATTTTCTCTACGTTAATCGCATCCATCGTTGAAGTAACAGGCGCTACATAGCCATCGCGCAATGAATTATTAGTCACAAAACCGCGTAAATTTACATACGCTCCGCCATCTCCTCCGCGGTTGGTGGCATTCCACATCTTTTGCAACCCGACTACGTTTCTAAAACCATCATCTACTGTAGTGATCTGTTGATTTTCTAAAGCGACACGATCAATAGAAGAAAATACTTGTGAATTCTCTATTGCTTTTAAAGGCATGCGGTTAACCGTTGGAGAATTCTTCTTAACATACCCGTCGATAATAACGTCCTCGACTTTTCGGGTAGTGCTGGTATCACGCATGCGCTGCGTGTCTCGTGGCTGTTGCGCAGAAAGCGTTTGTGAGGCAAATACCAAAGCAATTAAAGATAAACTATGCTTCATGACATAAAATTTGTCCGCAAATATATTCTTATTTTTAATAAATCTAAATACACCTTATAAAAATAGCATAAAAAAGGCTTCCGAAAATTCGGAAGCCTCTTAGCACAATTTTGAGAACAATGCTGTTAATTATAGCCTGGGTTTTGGGCCAGGTTTGGATTCAGCACACGTTGTCTATTAGGTATAGGGAACAACGTTTTGTTGATATCCGTTGATGGCTGGTGATCCCACCATGATCCTGTCACGAATTTTCCAAAGCGAATTAAATCCTGACGGCGGTATCCTTCGAAGATAAATTCGCGACCACGTTCGGCTAGCAATTCGTCCAACGTTAATGTAGCCGGGTTATATAAATTCGCGGTCCGATCGGCTTCGGCATACGCTCTGGCTTTAGAAGCATTAATCAGCTCAACAGCTTCCGCGTTCGCGGTACCGCCTGCTTTACGTATAATGGCTTCCGCTTTGGCGAAGTATATCCAAGTGAGACGGTACAGATTCCAATCGGTACTATTGTAACTTGGATGTGCTAAGTGACCTAGCTTATATTTATTAAACCGCACGCCACTATTACCTTCTCCTGTCGTCATATTTGACGGCAGCAAATTAGGATCAGTTCCGTTAGCCTGAGCGACAAGATTCTGACGAATGTTATCAACGAATATTACCGGTCTGTCTTGGTATTCGTCAGACGCACCCAATACTGGTCTTGTAGGATCTGAAAACAACATCTGTGGGCCTATTAAAAACCACTCTCTTTTACGCAAATCAGAATCTGGGAATGTCGGATAGACTCCCGGAATTACTACTGCACCATTGTTACCATTACGACCACCACCAGTGATATCGCGTTGATTAAAGTAGAAGAAATCAGCTGCCCATTGCGGTTGTGTAGCAGCTCGTTGGAAATCATATACGATAGACATAATGACTTCTTTCGACAAATGGTTATCCGGTCTAAATGCATCCGTAATGTTAATATCTAACCCCATTTGACCATTTTGTGCTCCAGCACTTCCATTAATCAATTGATCTGCGGCAGCGATACAATCATCCCAGCGCGCGGTACCCGTCCAAACTTCTGCATTCAAGTACAATTCGACTAACATGGCGTAGCCAGCCGCGCGTGATACACGTCCGGTCATTGCTGTGGAAAGTACGGGTACGTTATTGATGTTTTCGAGAATTTCCTGCTCGATAAAGTTGAATACTTCAAGACGGGAAGACGTCGCCGGATTAATCGGAATACCTACTTGAGTTACAATAGGCACATTCCCCCACAGGTCCATAATTTTCAAATAATGAAAAGCTCGGAACAGTTTTAACTCGCCAATATAGGCAGCCCTCTCCTCTTCTGTGATACCCATTGCAGTCGCTTCCCGGCGCTCGAGATTTTCAATCGGATCGGTACAAAGGCCCATCCCCCAGAACATCAACCTCCACGCATCACGCACAGTATCTTCGTCTGGCGTCCAAGAGTGACCGTGCAAACGAATCCAGTTGCCACCGTCTAAACCATGTCTGCCTTTTTGAGGCCAAGCCAATTGGTCAGCCGAATATTCGCTCAAACGCCACCAACCATTTTGTCCAGGTGTAGCCCAGGCGTTGGCGTGTGTATACGGACGGAGAACTGCAGAAAGTGTCTCCATTTTGTTATTATAATAATTGTCGGTGATCAACTGATCATATACCGTTTCTTCCAGGTTTGTACATGCATTCATGGTGGATAAAGCAGTTACCATACCCATTGCATATACCCATTTTCTAATTTCTTTTTTCATAATAATGTGATGTTTATACACAAACATTAGTTGCTTAAAATCCAATGTTAAGACCAAACAAAAATGATCTGGTATTTGGAAATATACCTCTATTATCGATACCTGGATCAAGGCCGGTGTCTTTGATATAATCCGGATCGTTACCCGTGTATTTAGTAAATAATGCTAAATTGGTTCCAGTAGCATACACCCGTAGATTCCTAATCCGTTCGTTATTAAGCTTAAAAGTATAACCTAAAGTCACCTCATCTAACTTGAAATGCGAGCCACTTTCCAGATAGTAATCCGAGTATACGTATCCACCGTTTTGCTCCGCATGACGATCAAAAGCATCATTCAACACGTTGGCAGGTAGCGTGACGCGATTACCATAAGACATCTGTAAGGTGTTTAAGATGTCATAATCGAAGCGACCACGGAAAAACGCACGTAAATCAAAGTTTTTGTACGATACCACTGAATTGAAAGATAAATAGTATTTAGGTAATGCATTTCCAAGTATAGCCAAATCGGTATTGACCATATCCGTTGTACTTTGATTCAACTGTGCCTGAGGAACAACTTCACCTGATTTATTTAAGAATAACCAATTACCAGTCTCATCAAACCCAGCAAAGCGCTTTCCGTAGAAGTCACCTATCCTAGAGCCTTCGAAGGTACGAATAGCATCGCCTAAGGCTCCAAAACCACCAATGTTACCAAAAGTTCTGGAATCAGCCTTGTATATATCGTTGGAAAATGACGTCAGGCGATTTCTGTTGCTACTACCGATGATATCTACAGACCAAGTGACTTCTTCATTTCGAACAGGCACCAAATTCAAGGTTAATTCAACACCTTTAGATGATATCGTACCTACATTAGTGTAAATATTATCTAAGATGAGTGATGGTTGCTGCGACGTATATGTCCCTAAAAGATCATGAGTATCGCGACGATATACGTCAATCGCACCACCTACACGTCCTTGCAAGAAGGAAAAGTCAACTCCAATATTAGTTTCTCTTTTGGTCTCCCAACGTAGGTCTGGGTTGGGATTTCGTTCGGGGCCGTATGTTTGGCGCCATTCCCCATCAGGATAAAGGTAATTATTACCTGGCCCGAGGGTAACCAGAGACCGGTAATTAGGAATATCCTGGTTACCGGTGACACCGTAGCTGGCGCGCAGCTTCAAGTCATTGACCCAAGAATAGTCTTGCATAAAATCTTCTTGTGAAATATTCCATGCTGCACCTAACGCGCCGAAATTACCCCATTTATTATTTCTACCAAAACGACTCGATCCGTCACGACGGAAAGTACCTTGGAAGCTATATTTGCCATCAAAAGAGTAAATCAAACGACCCAAAAATCCAATAACCTTATTATCGTTCTTAAAGCTACCCATGGAAGCAGCACCGCGGATAAGCCCATTACCCGTATTTAGGTTATTCTCCTGAAATATATCATTTTGAAATCCTATGTTACGGGCGTCAAACTGCTGATTTACATCGTAACGATAGCTATATCCGGCTACCGCATTAATAGAGTGTACATCATTGATCATGCGATTGAACGAGATAGTTGGCTCTACTGCGTATTTAAATTCTAATCTGGAAGCCTGATAAGCGTTACCCAATAAACCGCGCTCATTCTTAAAGGAAGGCTCGGATGCTAAAGTGGCATAAGCACCATCATTCCATCCGTTGCGCTGGACGGATCCGAATACATTAAATTTTAAATCTTGGATGATTTCATAGCCAATAGTTCCAGAAATGGTCGTGGTTTGTTGTTGACGCCGGCTGGTTTGCTCGTATAAACGTGCTACTTCGTTGGTAGATGTTTGGTCGTAACGCCAAGTACCATCTTCATTTTTTAATGGCAGGGTCGGATTACGTGAGTATGCCCATAGCCATGGGCCACCAGCACGTAAATCATTGGCATTAGTGCTACCACCTCCTAACAAATTAAAATCTCCAAAATTTGTGGCAAAATCAACCTGCGTGGTTAGTTTATTATCTAAACCTCTACCGTTAAAGTTTGCGCGAACGCCATATTCTTGACGTCCATTTTCTTTCGCAATACTCTGTAGATCCCGGAAATAGGTACTTGCACGAAAGCTATTGTTCTCGCCACCTCCAGAAATAGCCAAAGTATGATACTGACTTACATTGTTTCTACGCACCAATTCCTCGATTGGATCCTCGTTGGCGCCGAAGTCCTGGTTTGCAGGAATGATTCCTTCTGCAATTTTTTGACGGTATTGTTCTGCATTCATAAAATTAGGCTCCCGTTGTAAGATATCTTTACTCACATAGGTAGCATAATCAAAACGAGTTTTTCCAGATACACCTTTTTTGGTGGTCACCAAGATTACACCACCATTGGCCTGTGTACCATAGATTGCGGCAGCAGAACCATCTTTCAACACAGTCATGGATTCAATATCTTCTTGCTGCAAGAGATCCAGATTACCTCCTGGGATACCGTCAATAACAATTAATGGTGAATTAGTACCTTCAACAGATGTGGCACCGCGGAGCTGTATACCTACCCCGGTATTTGGATTTCCTCCGCTTCGAGAAATTTGCAAACCAGCCACTTTACCTTGCAGTAAATCCATCGCATTACGTGCGGCACTTTGACGGAAGTCCTCTGCCTTTACAGTAGTAGAAGCAGCCGTGATTTCACTCTTACGCGCTGTACCGTATCCTACCACCACGACTTCATCCATGCTTCGGTTGTCGGTACGCATCACGACTTGTAAACGTGAGGAACTACCTACCTTTACCTCTTGAGGCTGAAAAGCGATGTAATTAAATTGTAGTACTTCTCCAGTGGATGCTTGAATGGAAAAGTTTCCGTTATCATCGGTTACGGTAGCAGTGTCGCTACCTTTCACACGAACTGTTACTCCTACCAATGGAGCTTGATCCGTAGCACTACTAACGACACCAGTAATAGCACGCGATTGCGCGTAAGAAGTCGTGAATGCACTAAAAAACATGAGCAGCGTTAAAAACGTGCTGAGCTGTAGTCTAGGGTACAGTCTACCCCGACTACGCAATAAATTGTGTAGTTGATTCATTATGGATTTGATTGGTTTAATCTGGTTAGAAATGCTAGACGCAAAGCGCAAGTATTTTATTCCAATAAAAATGTTAAAACGATTTAGTTGGTGTAAACTTATTTCATAGGCGAGTTCATTGCTTTTAGGTGGTAATCAATAATTTCGTATTAGTTGTGGTAAATTTAAATGATAATCACCGACCAACTTGTGAACGAATTCCCAATGAACTGTTAATAGATTGTTAACAACGAATAGAGCGGAACGCGAAACTCATAAATATCGTTTCCCGGGTAAGCTGGGAGCTTAAGGCCCGGGAAACGAGGTAATACTAATAAAATGCTATGCTACTGGTAAAGTAAACCAGAAAGTAGAGCCCTGCCCTTCTTCACTATCTAAGCCGATAGTTCCGCCATGGCGTTCGATAATGTCTTTACAGATATACAGTCCAAGACCCAGACCGGAGTAATTATTCGATTCTTCCGCGCGGAAGAATCGGTCGAAAACATAACTTTGCTTGTCTTTTGGAATTCCAATACCACTATCCATTACGGATATATACACTCTATGTTCTTCCTGAAGAACAAGTTTTACAGTCACTTCTTTCGAATCTGGCGAATATTTGATCGCATTAGAGAGGAAATTACTGAGCACCTGTTCAATACGAAATTGATCTGCGGTAACCGTAATATTTTCTGGTGAATCTACCTCAATATGAAGGGATTGATCTTCCGCTTGCAAACCACTAACAAGATCACCCAGTACTTCTGCAATATTAAACTCGCTATAGTTTAATTGGAGCTTACCGGCGTGTATCTTAGTCACATCCAGCAAGTCATTAATCAAGAAGGTTAATTTATCCGTTTGTTTCAGGCTTCTACCCACGAATTCTTCGATAGTAGCCTTGGGTTTTTCCATCGTGATATACCGAGATGCGATCTGTAGCATTCCCTTCAAACTTGTCAGCGGTGTCTTGAGCTCGTGGCTGGCTATACTCATAAATTCATCCTTTCGATGCATGAGATCTTTTGTCGCCAGCTGCGCTTTTACTAATTCGGATACTTCAAAGCCAAAGAAAGCAACCCCATCGATTTCCTCTTTTTCATTGAAAACCGGCGTGAAAAGATAATCCATCCAGGCATTCCCAATCTCTTTGCCATCGGGATTGTATTTGGTAATAGCAAGCGCTTTTCCTGATACTGCTATTCCTTCTTTCAAGATTTTAGTATCTGCCTGATACAATTGCTTATCTACCCCTTCTGCATGTGCATCATCTGTAGCTAAGCTTTTGAAAGACAAGCCTCCATAAAATTGATCGAATGCTGTATTAGTATATTCATAGGTAAGTTTCTCACCACGCCGAATGGAGATCAGCGCTGGCACATGCGCAAAAAGCTCATAGAATTCTTTTTGCTGCCGCAATACATAGTCCTTCAGTTCTTGCTTATCGGATTCTGCTTCCTTCACGCGCGTCACATCGATTACCGAACCGACCATACGGTACGGAACACCATTGGAGTCTACTTGTATACTTCCGCGATCTAAAACCTCCACGTAACTTTCATCTGCTTTTGCAAAGCGATATTCTGCAGACCAATTTTCTTCTTGTTCGTTGATGGCTTTATGCACACTTTCTCGTACCCGCTGACGGTCTTCAGGATGAATGTGTTCATACCAAAAGCTCGTACTTTCCGAATGCGCATTGCGGTCGAACCCAAACATCTTGTCGAAATTGTGATTACGCCAGATGGTATTATTCACCAAATCCCAATCCCAAATGGTATCATTGGTAGCCATAGATACCAAGTTAAAGCGATTTTCACTTTCCGCCAGGCTAGAAGTGCGCTCTCTCACGCGATTCTCTAACTGATTATTTAACTCTTTTAGTGACTCCCGCGTGTGAACCAAAT
The DNA here is from genome assembly GCF_023554555.1 of Sphingobacterium sp. lm-10. Classification (NCBI taxonomy): domain Bacteria; kingdom Pseudomonadati; phylum Bacteroidota; class Sphingobacteriia; order Sphingobacteriales; family Sphingobacteriaceae; genus Sphingobacterium; species Sphingobacterium sp. lm-10. The sequence continues at coordinate 328,534 of NZ_JAMJWC010000001.1, read as the reverse complement.
CATTGAAGTTCCTTTTCAGACTTTGTTCATTCTTCTTGCGCTCCGTTACATCGGTATAGGTCACAGCGAGCATATCGCTCATCTTGGATGCAGTAACAATGTACCAATTTTGATTATTAAGCTGAACTTCGGTTTCCAAATGATCTTCATTGGCATAAATTCCTTTGAATCTATCCATCAAATGTGCATCTGTAAGATCTGCTAACTGATTTTTGAGCTTTAGACCAAATAAAGAGTCTCCAGAACGATTGGAAATAGTCATTGCCATTTTATTGGCTGCCAAACATTCAAAGTCTACTATTTTTTTCGCGTCTGTACGGATTGGTTTAAAGATCAGGATAGCGCTAAGGCTTGCGCGGAATACACCCGCAATGATGTTATTTTGCTCATTCAGTGTGGTAATATCAATGAATGTGATAACTACACCATCTTTTTTGCCATCTACACGTGTGTAAGGCAAAATCCGCATCAAGCACATGCGGTGGTTACTTAACTCAATTTCCTTTTCCGTCACATAATCGGAATGAGCTAATGCTTCATTAATGTCCTGAAGGAAATGATCGTATTTTATGTTGTTGGAAATATGGCTAATCGGTCGCCCTATATCGGCTTCTATCAGATTGACCATCTCAACGGCCGCTGGGTTAAATTTTCTGATTTGCCCATTTTTTCCTAGAAAGATCTGACCGATATCAACACTTTTAAAATAATTATTCAGGTCGTCATTGAGTTCAATAAGCTCGTTTATTTTTTGTTGATGCTCCGCATTAAGTGTGTGAAGTTCTTCGTTTAGAGATTGTAATTCTTCATTACCAGATTGTAGCTCTTCGTTGGCCGAGAGTAATTCCTCATTGCTGGATTGCAATTCTTCATTTGTAGTCTCCATCTCTTCCATGGCGATCTGCAAATTACTTCGCGTTTCATTAAGCTCATTTTCGAGCTCCATGACATAACCCGTTTGCTGTTCACTAGCATCGATTGGCACGACGTAATGCGGCGCAAGCACCTCCGTCTCGACTTCCTTAAATGCAACCAAAGTATAAGACTGTCCAACCTCTTCATTTGCCGGAGTAACATCGATATTGACATATACTTCATCGTTGCCTCTACGTACTCTAGCGCGTTTCAACGATTGCATCTTGTTTTCTTTCCAAACAGAGCGAATCGTATTACTTAACATGAATGATAATTCTTTGGGAACCATCTTTAATAGATTAACCTCTAACTTTTTATCAGGAAGAGATAAAAAACGGCGGTAATCTCCTACCGTATCGCGCACCTCAAAATTACGATCAATAAATACACCTACGTAACCATACTGATTAACTAAAAATCGTTGAAACTGTTCCTCGGCAGGTACTTTTACCCTTTGCCTAACCTGCATCGAAAAGCGGCCAGTATTATCCGTGCGAATACCATCAGCAAATTCATTGGGCCTCGGAATTACACCGCTCTTACGATATACCTTCCATTTGGCACTGATCTCGGTTACACCGTCTTTTATTGGCGCAATCGTTTCACTTGGACCTAGAAAAAGATAGCCTCCAGTATTTAGAGAATAATGAAAGGTTGTTAATATCTTTTGCTGCAATATGTTATTCATGTAGATGAGCATATTGCGACAACAGATTAAGTCATTTTTGATAAACGGTGGACTCTTGATTACGTCATGCTTAGCAAATACGACCTGCTTGCGGATGTGAGGGACAACAGATATGCGTTTACCATCATGTACAAAATAGTCTTCCAGAATATTTTCAGGAATAAACTTTACAAAAGATTCAGGGTAATTATTTTTAGATGCAATCTCCAGACTTGCATCATCAATATCAGAGGCAAAAATCTTTACTTCAATATGCTTATCGATCGTTTTTAAGTATTGATCAATTAGTATGGCTATGGAATACACCTCTTCGCCTGTACTACATGCACAAATCCATACTTTTAAGACATCCCCATCATCCTTTCGTGCTATAATTTCTGGAATAACCTTATTTTTCACGATATTAAAAGCCGCCTCATCGCGAAAGAACTGCGTTACTCCGATCAAGAAGTCTTTACTTAACAAAGAAACTTCCTGTCGATTTTCAATGAGGTAATCTACATATTCATTGGTCAATTCTATATTTAACTCTTTCATACGACGCCCTATACGACGAAATATAGTTGGCGTTTTATAAAGAGAAAAATCATGTCCTGTCTGCCCGTAGATTAAGTCAAATATCTTATCGAGGTATTGCTCATCAATCCCGCCACTTTCTACCTTACGTATAGGGGCAGAATTGATATGTCCAGTAATTTTATCATACATCTCTGATGTCGGAACTACAAAGTCAACCACACCCGATGCAATGGCATTGACGGGCATACTGTCGAATTTCGCCGTATCGGGTTGCTGCGCGATCACCAATCCGCCCTGATCTTTAATAGCTTCTATTCCTTTTGTGCCATCATTACCAGTTCCAGATAATACGATCGCTATAGCCTTTTCTTTCTTATCCTTTGCTAGGCTCAAAAAGAAATTATCAATGGCGTTATTCGGAACTTTTTCTACTTTTTTTTCTAGGTGAAGGCGACCATCCTGAATGGTGATTAATTTATTATTTGGAATTACGTAAACGCATGCTGGCTCTACCAATTGGCCCTCCGAGGCTTCGATAACCTTCATATGCGTATGTTTGGAAACTAATTCTACCAACAGGCTTTTGTAATCAGAAGAAAGATGCTGTATCAATACGTACGCCACGTCTATATCAGAAGGGATACGATCAAAGAAATTATGTATGGCTTCCAGGCCTCCAGCAGAAGCGCCAATCGCTACGACATACGTTGACAAGGGCTGTATTTTTTTTCCCATGAAGGAATATGTATTTTATGATTTAAATTCCAAAAGGAAGCTTCGTATGGTATTGGCAATCTGAATCTCCTGCTCATGCCAAGGCTGCGCTATTTGATTTACCGTCTCCATCCAGATTTTGAAAGAATGGCGCGGATGATAGGTCAGTCCATTATCTTCGAAATTGATGGCATGATGTGGATTTCCTCCCCACTCAATAGTTTTTATTACTTCTGGACGGAAACAAACAATATAGTCGGGAGAAAAGGATGATATCGGAATAACCAACATACCGCTGGCGATCTCACTAAACTGTGCAGACTCTTCCATCACACCAGCCAAATGATGCGTCGTATAGATTTTGTCGATATCTTTAGCCTGTAACCACAGGATCAGATTGTCTAGAAAGTTAGCATCAGGCACTTGCCCATGTACGTACTGCTTCCCGCCACTAAATAGTACAGCCCCAGTTGCATGGAATAAGGTTAATAGAGATACCTTCGACTCTCCCTCTCCAAAAATACCTTTTGTTACTGATCCCGTACTATATATTGCATCCACAATAGCATTGCGATCGGTCTGCATCTTCGAAATAAATTGATATTCATTCGCATTGATGATCGAAGAAATTTTATTAGAAATAACGTTTGATAGCAGCCCAAAGTTAGCACTTTCATCAAACGTAAGATGGTATGCTGATGTATGATTACAGGAGATTAGTCCCCATAGATTACCATTATGAATTACACGGATCGATAGGGAACCGCACATCTTCATATTGGCCATGTATTCAAGATGTACATCTGCCACACCACGAAGATGACAGGAAGACAGGTTAGTAAAGGAATTAGTAAGAGGATTAATCACTGGAAACAACCGTGCGGGTGTATATGTACGGTCTGGTATTAACCGAAGCGGATTTTTCAAGTAAAGTTCACGTGCTTGCTTTGGCACATCCGAAGCAGGGAAAGTGACGCCTAGATAGTTCTCCAATCCATTACTCTTTTGCTCCGAAATCACCGTACCGTTCCAGTCATCATCAAATTGGTACATCATAACACCATCGATGCCCAGCATTTGCTTGAGCTCTGATACGATCAAGTCACACACTTGTGGTAGGCTATTAGCACCTTCCAATGCCAACATCAAATTTTTGATATCTTTCAAGCCGTCAGCCATCCGCTTATTGGCCATTTTCTCCTGAAGCTCCACAACAAAATAGTCGGCCTGCTCATGTACTAATGCGTAATAAGCTTTCTCGCCAATTTGTAATGTATAGGCATCTGTTTTCGGAGCCTGTAGTCCCAGCGTATCTCGTAGTTGCTCTGCCGAAAGGTTACATAGCTCTCCAAGTGTCTTACCGATAATCTCTTTATGATCGAAACCTATTTTCTCGGCTGCATTTGTCGTCGTTTGAACAATGGCGTACCGTTCTTTATCAATAACTAAAATTGCTCCATAAGGCTGAATAGTATTAATGTGGTGTATAGGTAGAGCTCCGCAAAATTCGGAGTCGAAATTGTTCTTGCCCATTAAGTGTGAAACGCTAAAAGTCTTAAATATAAAGCAAGGTAGGAAAATAATGTTAAAAATTAGGTTTGTCAAACATTACACTTCCTTATCTTTACCTTGTTAGGCCTGTCTTTAATCTTTATTATATTTGGAGATATTATTCCTTCGGAAAAACATAAAAAACTCACTGCACGGCAAACCAATAGTCGGATGCCGATTCAGGGGTAATTGCAAACTATACCGATGCAAAAACAGCATTTTCTGGCATTAGATGGACTACGTGGCATAGCCGCAATAGCGATTGTCGTGTTTCATTTTATGGAGTGGATATTTCCACAATTTGAGGACAACGTGATTGGTCATGGTTTTCTTGCGGTAGATTTCTTCTTTTGTTTATCCGGTTTTGTCATGGGCTATGCCTACGATGAAAGGCTGAAAACAATGCGTCTACGTGATTTTTTCACCTTACGCCTCATTCGTTTGCAACCATTAGTAATTGTAGGGTCGGTATTGGGTTTAATAGGCCTACTTTGGGCGCCATACCACACCGCACATAATGGTAATACTACAGAAAATATCCAGCTTTTCATCTACTCCATATTCCTTATCCCCTATCCTGTCTTGGAAGAAAAAGCATTTAATCTTTTTAGTCTAAATGCGCCGGCATGGTCATTATTTTGGGAATATGTAGCTAACATCATCTATGCATTCGTGCTAGTACGCATTACTGCAAAACATCTTTTTGTGCTCGCTGCACTAGCGGCATTGGCTTTGGTATATGTGAGTTATTCTTACGGCAATTTAGCGGGTGGGTGGAGTATCGATAACTGGGAAGTTGGCGGCATCAGACTGGCCTATTCTTTCTGTGCAGGATTATTGATCTATCGTAAGCAATGGGTCTTCAAGAATCAATTGGGTTATATCGTTCCTATCCTATTACTGGTTCTTGCAGTAATCATGCCCTTTACTTCGCTCAACTGGCTGATCGAATCTCTGATCGTCCTATTTCTCTTTCCATTAATTGTCGCGCTTGGTGCCGGCACAACGACTCCAAAATCTACCCAATCTGTAAGTGCTTTTCTTGGTGCAATATCCTACCCACTTTATATGACGCATTATGCAGCTATGTGGATTTTCGGCGATTACCTGCAAAGTGAGGCATTCCGAGAAGACCTACTCCCTTTGATAGTGGTCGGCGGCAGCATTGGATTGATAGTTTTTGCTTATATCATCATGAAGGCCGTAGATATACCCGTAAGAAAGTATTTGAGGAAGCGCTACCTTAAGATTACTTAAACTACTCGGCGTGCTGCTTTTTGTGCACATAGTTTTTACCTTTGTGTTATGAAGAAAATGTTCAACAATGTGGTGGATCTGTTACCTTCGATGATTGACTCTTTCAATAATCGGTCTATGTACGATCAATTAGAAGAAGGAGATATTATTTCCTTTATGCCTATCGAAGACGAGCAGACAGCTCAGGATTTTGTGGCAAAGACCAATATCCTCTTGGCGAACTATTTCGAAGTTCATGATGAACTTTGCTATGCAGAAGATAGCTATCTAGATAAAGAAGATAACCCTATTTTCTTCTGGAAAGATTACCTGAGTTGCTTTTACACGTTTAAGTTGGTAGATGAAGATCCGGCCGACAAAGATTTGATAGGCTCTCGATTTGGTTTGTTTGAAATAGTAGACATAGCTTATATAGATGAGGTAAACAAACGCATCAAGCAGCGTAGACTTAATGGGATCCGGCTAGAATACAAAGTAAAAGCGACTCCAATGGATAGAAATAATCACTGGAATCGCTCGTACGATAAAGATTTTTAAGAGAAACGGTCTCCAACAATTTCAATGGCCGACAAGTCGGCTGTTAGCTTGGCCAGCTCATCCGCATCAAATTTATAGTTTGCTGCCTGTAGATTCTCTTGTAAGTGCGCCAACTTCGTGGTTCCAGGAATCGGTACTACAAACGGTTTCTGAGCCAACAGCCAGGCCAGTGCCACTTGTGCAATGGTCAACCCCTTTTGATCACCAAATTCTTTCAGCACATCCAGCATAGGCCAGTTTGCTAAAATTGCCTCTGGCTGGTAACGCGGTAAGGTTGGCCTATTATCATTAGTTGGGATATATTTAGTGCGTTCATTAATATAACCTGTGATTAAGCCACGGCTCAACGGGCTATATGGCACAAATCCAATTCCCAACTCTTCACAAAGTGCCAGCACTTCGCTCTCCGGTTGTCGTGTCATGATGGAATATTCGCTTTGAATCGCAGTAACCGGTTGTATCGCATGTGCTTTACGAATCAGTGAAAGCCCATCTTGTGTTAGGCTAAAATCTGTCTCACTCATACCAAAATGTTTCACTTTACCTTCGGCAATTAAGTCTTTCACCGTTCCCGCCACGTCTTCAATCGGAATAGTTGGATCTATGCGATGTTGGTACAACAAATCAATGTAATCGGTCTGTAACCGCCCGAGGGATTCTTCTACTACTTTTCTGATTCTTTCTGGTCGGCTATCCAAACCCACTGATGGTTTACCGCCTTTAAAACCAAATTTTGTAGCCAAGGTAATGTCTTTACGAATAGGCTTTAATGCTTCTCCGACTAAAGATTCATTAACGAATGGCCCGTATGCTTCGGCCGTGTCAAAGAAATTCAACCCCAGATCGGCTCCATTACGAATTACCGAAATCATCGCTTGCTTGTCGGGTACAAAACTTCGGTGATAACTCATGCCCATGCAACCCAGACCGATGGCAGAAACCGCTATGCTATGTGCTCCTGACCCAAGTGTGCGACGGCTCATATTGGCCACTGCATCTATAGTACTTTTAGAATCTGCATGACAGCTAGATGCCACTCCTACAACCCCTAATGCCATAGCAGAACTAGCAACAGCGCCGGCAGTCAAAAAATTTCTTCTATTCATATTTGAATTTTTCATAGTAAACAAAAGCTTATCGTGATTAAATTAAAACATAAAGTTCGGCAAGTTCCAACGCTATTTTTTTACATAAATTACTGGAATAGTTACCTATATTACTGATTGTTAACACCAATGTATTGGCCTTAAGTTTTATATGTTAAATTCGTATCAATAAAAACCCTTGGCAATGGAAGAGATACATCATTTTGACTCGGTCACCAAATACAATGCATTCAACAACAACGGCACACGGCATCCGTTGGTAAGTATTGTATATCTGGACAAAGCAGAACCACGGCATAATCGCAAGCTGCGTTACGACTTTTATACCGTTTTTTTGAAGAAGATTCACTGCGGAGATTTGCGCTATGGTTTGGCTAATTACGATTACGAAGAAGGATCGCTGATTTTTCTGGCACCTGGGCAAGTGATTGGTCAGCATAGCGAAGAATATTACCATCCACAAGGGTTAGCATTGGTGTTTCATCCGGATTTGTTGGCAGGTACTACCTTAGGGAAGCAGATAGATCGCTATCATTTTTTCTCTTACAGAGTGCATGAAGCACTTCATTTATCAGAGACCGAACGCAAGGTGATCATGGATTGTTTTACGAACATTGAATTCGAATTGGAGCATGCCATTGATAAGCATAGTAAGCAATTGATCATTTCCAATATTGAGTTATTTTTGAATTATTGTACGCGTTTTTATGATCGACAATTTATCACACGTGAAAATGTAAACAAGGGGGTTTTGGTGCAATTCGAGAAACTGCTCAATGATTATTTCACTGCTGATCTCGCTCTAGAGTATGGCCTACCGGCCGTTGCCTATTTTGCAGAAAAGCTGCACATGTCTCCCAACTATTTTGGAGATTTGATTAAGAAAGAAACCGGAAAATCGGCACAAGAATATATCCAGAATAAGCTGATGGATAGGGCTAAAATGAAGATGTACGATCCTGAAAAATCTATCCAGCTTATCTCTTCAGAGTTGGGTTTTAAGTATCCACAACATTTCACCCGTTTATTCAAACAACGCCTCGGCATTACCCCAAATGAGTATCGAAAGAAACTATAAATAATTGTCACTATGTAAGTAAAGTTAATTGTACAGCTCACCAGTTTTTATTAGCTTTAAGACGATCTCTACCCAGATCTAATAGAATTATCTGCTATAGCATCGTGATAAACAGTGAGAAATATTTCTTTATATCCTATTCTAACCTATCTCATCGCGGGAATTTGGCTTGTTAATGGTTTGCTCTGCAAAGTGCTAGATCTTGTACCCAGACATGAAAGGATTGTTGCTGCAATCTTAGGTGCACCATTTTCCAGAGAATTTACCCTATTCATTGGTATTGCAGAAATTATTATGGCGATTTGGATATGTTCGGGCTATCAATCACGATTGAATGCGATCGGCCAAATAACGATCATCTTATCCATGAATCTATTGGAGGCTCTCCTTGTCCCAGACTTATTGCTTTGGGGTTACATGAACATAGTGTATGCCAGTATATTCTGTGGGGTAATCTACTATTGGGGATTTGTGTTAAAAGCTAAAGAAAAAAGGAAAAGAATATGATCGGCAAACTGAAGAATCACCCCTTTCCGGTGAAAGCGCATTTCGACGAATCCGTTGTACTTACCTTTGCAGTACCAAAAGAACAGCTGCAACCTTTAATACCCGAACGGATGCAATTAGATACCTATCAAGATCAGTGGGCTTTTGTAGCTGTAGCCTTGGTACAAACCTCGCGCTTGCGCCCGGCCATTTTTCCTGGATGGATGGGGCATAATTTTTTTCTAATTGGCTATCGAATTTTTGTTCGATACACTAATCGGGCAGGCAAACGCCTTCGTGGCTTGTATATCTTAAAATCTCAAACTGATACCTGGAAGATGACTTTTCTAGGCAACCTATTTACGCATTACCAATACGAGCACATAGATATAAATAGATCTTCTACAGGCAACATACAGCATATTAATTCTAATAAATCTAATTTTCATCTATCGTGGAACTCCGACGGAAAGGAGCATGCTATGCCGAGCGGATCTCCCTTTGACAACTGGAAGGAGGCCAGAAAATTTGCAGGTCCGTTGCCGCATACCTTTAGTAGTCGTGAAGCAGGAAAATCAGTGCTCATTGTAGAGGGTAAAAGGCAAGACTGGATACCCACTCCGATTGAGGTTCTAGATTATCAAATTGGTTTTCTAGATTATTTGAAATTAGAAGAAATTGTTTTGGCCAGCGCATTTAAAATCGACAATGTACCATATAGCTGGAACAAGGGTATATTGGAGCTATGGTAGCAGCGAGAGGAAAATTCCACGGTGTTTGGAATATCATAAGGTTCAATTGGCACTTTTACGCGATAGCATTTCTATTTTTTATCATCCTCACGATTACCAGTTTCTGGATGAAACCACTACTGGCTCTTTTACTCCACGTAGTTTTACTACTAGCTGTAATCAATGTATTCATTTCTTTGCTAGTTTCCTACTATGTGTATGATTCTTCCGACTTGTACGAGCTACCTTTTTTGCCCGCATTAAACAATAAAAAGATACTCCAAGTACATGCAGGTTTTGACGAAATTAGCGACATCTTGGCACACAAATTCCCTAAAGCTTTACATGTTAATGCAGACTTTTATGACCCTGAAAAACATACGGAAATATCCGTAAAGCGAGCACGGAAAGCGTATCCGACAACATCGCCAACCCTACCTGTAAAGACCAATATACTCCCCTTTGATCAACAGGAATTTGACAGCATCATCCTATTCTTTTCCGCGCATGAGATTAGAGACCACGCAGAACGAGTGCATTTCTTTCGAGAACTGCACCGTGTTATCAAACCTAGCGGACACATCTATATGACGGAGCATGTGCGTGATGCAAGTAATTTTGCTGCTTATAGCTTCGGGGCATTTCATTTCTATACTCGTAAAACATGGAATGCGTGCTTTCAACAGGCAGACGTGGCCTTAATAAAAGAAGTAAAAACGACGCCATTCATCACAACATTTGTCTTATCACCTCATGGAAAATCACATTAAAATAGCCGGTGTTTTATCAATAGCTCTGGCTATCATTCACATATTCCTCCCTTCCTACTTCAAATGGAAGGAGAACCTCAGCACATTACGATTGATCGACCGACAGATTATGCTGGTACACACCTTTTTTATTGCATTGATGATCTTTCTAGCCGGCATGCTATCGGTACTATCTGCCGCCACACTTAATAGCACGAAACTTGGAAATCAGATTACATTAGGACTAGGGATTTTTTGGTCATTACGTTTGTATTTTCAACTATTTGTTTATTCAGCAGCTCTATGGAGAGGAAAAATGTGGGAAACCAGTATCCATGTTATTTTCACAACAATATGGATTTACATGAGCATTGTTTATCTTATTAGTGCATATCAGGGTTTCACTTACTGATCTATAGAAGGAGAAGATCTCTATTATAAAATTTCTAATGACATTTTATAAAGCATTACTTAGCTCAAATGTGGGCATTAGGGAACAATCATTTAAAGTGCGAGTACTAATCAAAGTACAGCCACTAAAACTGGTTATATCGCACGGCTTACTATGGTTTTAAGTTGATATACAAACGGGTTTAATACATCGTTTTGATGGCACTGGGTGCAGCCTTATCCTCTAACATATCAATGTATAGCATCATTTTGCTATTTGTGATACCATCTATTGTTTCTCATAGAATTGTGTGTACATTGTTCAAACGATCACACTAGGATGACTACTGGGCGGTCAGATGTACGTGGTTCGTTTCAAATGATGTAACAATTTTAATTAAGCGAGTGTACTATCATTTTTAATTGCTAACTGAACATAATCATTATCAAATAATCATCCTGTTACAAGTTGTCAAAAGTTTTTTGGTAACTATCTAATGGAAAATTTTATGCGAATAGCAGCAAATCCCAATATCATAGGTGCCATGATTAAGGCATTAGATACTAATCTATTTTGTATGCGAATCAGATTCGCTTGTGAAGTTTCGTATTCTATTGATGAAGATGATTCGTATATAGAACTCAAACCACGTAAAGGTCAGCAGCTAAATCCAGACGAATTAGTTTGGCTAGGATTTTTTGCTAAAGACGAGTTGCACAATTTTAAACCGGGAAGGAAGTCGAGTTTCTAGAATTGAAATGTTCGCGATGTAAGACAGTAGTTTGTATCTGTGATATATGACAAAAATTTGTTATGTATCAGTAAGGTTAAACCAATCTGCATAGCGTATCTTTGCATTCAACAGATTTTTTCTATGCCTCAAGATATTACATTAAGCAGAAAAGCCTTTGTGCTGGATGATCACCAACTTTTTGCAGACTCTTTTACATTATTATTGGAACGATACATGCAATTTGAAGAAGTTCAATCCTTCTCCAAAGCAGAAGATCTCCTAGCATGTATGGCGGAGTTAGGTACAAAGGAAGTATATGTGTTTTTGGATTATTACCTATACAATGACAATGGTCTACAGGTTTTTTCAGAAATTAAACGTTTAAATAAAAAAGCCTACATCATTTTTATCACCAGTGCCGTTTCTACCAGTGTGATCCGTAATCTTATCTTAGCGAAACCACATGGTATTCTTAGTAAATCGAGCGACGTACCGACCATGATGGATGTCACAAATCGAGTTATCAAAGGCGAGATATCTATCGACCAAAACTTGCAAGAAATCTTAAGCAAATTTGATGACATTCCTTCATTTACTCCGCGAGAACTCCAACTCTTGAAACACTTCTCCTTGGGAAGCAGTATTTCTGAGGTTGCAGAAAAAATGTTCTTAAGCAAACATACCATCGTAGCCCACCGACGCAAAATGATGGCAAAGGCAGACTGCAAATCGATTGGACAACTGATCCGATTTGCACATGACAACGAGTTGATCTAATCGCTCTACGCTCTTACTCATTATTCTACTCGCTTACTAATTATGTTGCATTTGCTCGGAAGCCATATCAAGATCAAACCAAAATTCTGCTCCTTTGCCAGGCTCTGATTTTAAATTCAGATGTGTGTTATTTACATGTAGATAAAGGATACACAAAGACAAGCCGATGCCTGTTGCCTTCTCTCCCCAAGTACCCAAAATTCCCTTTTGAGAGAGTTCTGTCAGCTTTCTATCGATCTTGGTATCGAAACCCACGCCTGTATCACGAATCGTCACACGGATTTTCCCTCCTGTTTCACTTTTAGCACTAACATAGATATGATCGTCTGCTGCACAAAACTTCAATGCATTATTTAGCAGATTGTTGACCGTAATTTTTATCATCTGTTTATCTGCTCTTACAAACGTATCCGGCATGCTCTCCACATTAAAATGAATGCCTTTTTTTTCGGCACGGCGACGATAGATATCTACTGTTTCGTCCAACATTTGAGAGATACTAAACGTTTCTAAAATAGAGCGAAGTCCATCCCGTTGCCCTACAATCCAAGTAAGTGTTTCATCCAGAAATTTCTTGAGCGTATCCATCTCTTTTCTGGCTTTTTGCAACATATCGCGAGTCTCATTTTCAGAAAGGTACCCATCTTCAAACAACTTGAGCAACGATATAATACTGGCTATAGGAGTACGAAGGTCATGTGCAACAACAGATATCAAATGCTGCTTGAAGCGATAACCTTCATCCAGTTGCAGGTTTTGCCTTTCCACTTGATCCAATAAAATTCGCAACTCTTTATTATGGGATTTCTTTCTTCGGATGATGATGTAGAGAAGAAAAGTTTTAGAGACAACGGCCAACGTAAAAATACCGACGATCATTAAGGTACTTTTCCGGCTTTCTTCTTGCTGGTGTGCTAAAGCTTCTACATGCTTGGCAGTATATTCTGTCTTAAGTTGCTCGGTTCTTAGTAAGCCCAGATCGAAAGATTCCTTATGTATGGCATTTTCTGCATCGCGAGCAGATTTATAATATTGAAGCGCCTGGCGTAGATCACCTTTCTCCTCATAAATGGCAGCGAGTTGATTTGCTGCCCGAAGAAGCTGCTCAGCATTATTCTCCTTTTTAGCCAGATTATAGGTGATCTTGGCATACTTTTCCAAACTATCACGCTTTACCTGTCCACTAATGTACTCGGTAAGATTACTCATACGCACTAGCGTATCTGCTTGCTGATCGGGATTTAGAATCCGATCTTCAAATTTATTATCATGAGCATATGCAGCATTGCATAGAAAACATAACATGGCAATAAATCGCAGTAATTTGATCATAGAGGAATAGGTAGTCATAATCTTATGATTTAAATAATCGGTCATTCATGTACGTACAAGTTGGCGGTAGATATTAAAAAGTCTGCGTCTTCTGCAGAATAAAATGCTTGTGATTCCCTTATATTAGGGAGCCGACCAAGTAAATATACGTGATCATATGCAAATTAGATTGCTAAAATATAACAAGTAAATGGATTTTATAAAAAATTATACCAATCGACGGAAAAAATTAAAAGTATTTCATGAATCACACTGGTATAGTAAGTTTTACGAAATGCCTTTTTTAAAGTATGCGCTCTTTTTTATTGATTGGTTCATATTAAAACGCAAACTCTAAAACATTCCTAATAGGGATGAAGTTTTATACACATGAAATTGTCCACCAACATTCAACCGATTAGCTGTGCTAGTAAGACGCCATATTATTATCAGCAGCAGGATATCGACCTACTTTTTGGCAAACTCGCAAATAATAAACAAGCAAAAGGAAAAATATTGTATCAATTGCCCACAGGTGGTGGAAAAACACTGATCTTCTCTGAGATCGCAAAGCGCTTTATGGAGAAGTATAAAAGGAAAGTGATCGTACTTACTCATCGCGCTGAATTATGCAAACAGACAACTCGCGTATTAAAAGATAGTGGTGTAGTCAATAAAGTCATCAACAGTGCTGTGAAGCGCGTTTCAAAAAGAGAATTAATACATTGTTACGTAGCCATGGTAGAAACTCTCAAGAACAGGATCGATGACGGTATGATAGATACAAGTGATATTGGTTTAGTGATTGTGGATGAAGCACATCACAATTCTTTTCGGAAATTATTGAATCGCTTTGAGAATGCCGCTGTCGTTGGTGTTACAGCCACACCCTTCTCGGCCGATGTTAACTTACCTATGAACCAATTTTACGAGGAATTAGTGGTAGGGGCACCGATTGCAACCCTGATCAACCAAGGATTTCTGGCAAAGCCAAAATACCAAGGGTATGACGTTGAACTTAACACCCTCAAAACGGGTATAAATGGAGATTTTACGATTAGCACCTCCGATATGCTCTATGGTTCTGACGTAATGCTTGATCTACTCTTGCATGCCTACAAAACCCATGCAAACGGCAAGAAAACGTTGATCTTCAACAATGGCATCTTTGCTTCAAGGCGCGTCTTGGATGTATTCAGCACAGCAGGCTATCCCGTGCGCCATTTGGACAATAAAACACCTGCTGCAGAAAGAGCGGAAATCCTGAAATGGTACCGAAAAACAAAAGGAGCGATTCTGACTTCGGTATCCATCTTAACTACTGGCTTTGATGAACCCAAAACGCAAGCCATCATTCTATATCGGGCAACTACATCTATTACGCTGTACCACCAAATGGTAGGCCGTGGAGCACGTTACTTACATAATAAGAAAACTTTTCAGGTGATCGATCTGGGCAACAATACCGATCGCTTCGGAAACTGGGATGCAGAGATAGACTGGCATCACGTATTTGAGCATCCCGAAATTTACCATGAAAATCTGAAGCAAAGTACCCAAACTATCCGGCAAATTGACCCTGAAATGCGCACTCGATTTCCCAACAGTCTCGAAACCACATTTGATGTACTTGCCGCTTATCAACGAACATCTGAAACGGGAGAAAAGTCAAAAAATGTGATCAGGGACTCCATACGGCAGCATGCCACCATGTGCCTGGAAAACAGTGAAAGTATTACTGAAGCATTGGTATTAACCAACTACCTTGATAAGGAGATCGATTACAGAATTCGAGAATATGCTAAATGCTTAGGCAATGTCACGAAGAATTATCGTAATTGGTTACAAGAAGATTATAAGAATCGCCTGCAAAACATGATTCGTCGCCTTATGAGTAGGATGGCTGGGTAAATATCAAGACCACTTCTTATCTTTATCACAGATATGATTACATATAGTACCGCAGCACTTTTATTCCCAGCAATTAGTTTGATTATGCTGGCCTATACCAACCGTTTTTTGGCGTTGGCCGCCTTGGTCAGATCGCTACATGCAAAATACCTCGAACATCGACAAGGCGGAGTTTTAAAAGGTCAAATTGGTAATCTTCGCTTCCGATTAAAGCTGATTCGACACATGCAAGGCATGGGGGTATTGAGTTTTATTGCGTGTATTGTGTGCGTTTACTGCATTTACCTGGAAAATGTGATCCTGATTGAAACAACCTTTGCTTTAAGCCTGTTATTTTTCACGATCTCTTTAGTACTCTCCTTTATAGAAATACATTTTAGTAATAGAGCTTTAGAGTTAGAACTGAGTGATATGGAGGAGCAAGATGAAAAGTCTTTGGTGAAATATTTCAAGAAGAAATTGGATCAGCGCAAGAAAGACAGCAGTACGACCGACTCTGAAGGTTTGTAAGGTTTCAAAATTGCGTTATCATGCTAAAAAAGCAGATGATTTTTCAATCATGATTTGACATAACATCGACAATATTTACGTGTTACAACACGTAAATATTGTGTATATTTGTAGTAGATTTATAATCGTGCTGCTGTGCACCTGCGCAGCGACACTTTGATCATTACGCTTATGAAAAAGTTAGGTTTTTTATCTTTCGGTCACTGGTCTAATCATCCAGCATACCAAGCTCGTACTGCCAGTGATACGCTATTGCAATCCATTGATTTGGCCGTGGCGGCAGAAGAATTAGGGGTAGACGGTGCTTACTTCCGTGTGCATCATTTTGCCAAACAGCTGGCATCACCATTCCCTCTCCTATCTGCCGTAGGCGCTAGGACAAACCGTATCGAAATTGGTACGGGAGTAATCGATATGCGCTACGAAAACCCCTTGTATATGGTAGAGGATGCAGGCGCTGCAGATTTAATTTCTGAAGGACGATTGCAATTAGGTATTAGCCGAGGTTCGCCAGAGCAAGTAATCGATGGATGGCGTTATTTCGGACAAGAACTGAAAGACGGAGAGACAGATGCAGACATGGGTCGACGTAAGGCATTGGAGTTTTTGGATAAATTAAAAGGCGAGGGTTTTGCAGAACCTAACCCCTATCCGATGTTTCCAAATCCTCCCGGGTTGCTTCGTTTAGAACCTTATGCACCAGGATTACGGGATCGTATCTGGTGGGGAGCCGCATCCAATGCTACTGCCATCTGGGCAGCCGAGCAAGGCATGCACTTACAGAGCTCGACACTCAAATTCGATGAAAATGGAAAACCATTTCACATACAACAGGCAGAGCAAATTCGTTTGTACCGCGAAGCTTGGAAAAAAGCGGGTCATGCCGGTGAGCCACGGGTTTCTGTGAGCCGCTCTATATTTGCGATCACCACAGATCAGGATCGTTTATATTTCGGACACGAAAACGATAAGAGCGATAAAATAGGAATGATTGAGGCCGACAAACGCGCTATTTTTGGTAGAAGCTATGCAGCAGAACCAGATCAGCTCATTAAAGAATTAGCGCAGGATGAGGCTATTCAAGAAGCAGACACCTTACTATTAACCATACCCAATACATTGGGCGTAGATTATAATGTACATGTCTTATCCAGCATCTTGGAACATGTAGCGCCAGGGTTAGGGTGGCGGTAAAAGCTGCATAAAAGCAACATATAAAAGGCCTGATAATTTTGATTATCAGGCCTTTTACTATTTCCCGTTAAGCAACTATCTGAACAATACCAATGCAATCAATAAAGTGACGATGACATTGAATGTTTGAGCAATCAAAAAGGCATACAATGGCTTCTTATTATTATGCTGAAACAGATCTTTGAAGTTGGTTTCTAGCCCTATCGATGTAAAAGCTAAAACAAACCACAATCCCTGCAAGCTTTTCAAACTATCTTTTACCGCATCGATCTGTACCTGCGGTACCACAAAAGAAAAAAGCAATGATGCCGCTACGAAACCCACGACAAATTTTGGAAAACGTTCCCAGATCACTTTCGCAGTGGGCTTCTCCCTTTTCGTTTCATCATCTACAGATTTTGCATAGGTCCAGTATACGCTAATACAAAATGCAGCAATCCCGAGCAACACATTTTGAGAGAATTTCACGATAGTACTGATCTTCAACGCCTCCTCACCTACTAGAGAACCAGAAGCCACTACGGCGCCCGTAGTATCGATACTACCACCTAGCCAGGCACCCGTCACTTCCTGCGAAAGTCCCATCCAATCTGCCATGTAGGGCATAAAGATCATCATGGGAATCGCAGTGATTAACACTAGAGAGATTACGTAAGAAAGCTTTTTGCTATCTCCTTGTATCGCACCAGAGGTGGCAATCGCAGCAGATACACCGCAGATCGATACGGCACTGGAGAGCATGAGTGACATCTCTTTATCGATTTTTAGCTTACTACAAACCCAGAAAGCAAAATACCAAACGGAAATTACCACCACCAATGCTTGAATCAATCCCAAGGATCCGGCTTTCAAGATATCCCGAAAGATCACCGTGGTACCCAACAGGACGAGACCGATCTTTACGTAGAGTTCTGTATTGAGGGATTCCCTAAACCAATCTGGTAGGTGAAAAAGGTTACTGATCGCCAATCCGATTCCTAAACTGAAAATAACAGCCTCTAGATTATACTCCTGAATCCAGTTATTCCCTGCAATAGCAAGCGCTAAAATGGTTAGGAAAAATACGATCGGGAAAACGATCATTAAAGATTTTAGCGGTTTTTTCAACAAAATAGCACCTGCAATGGCAATACCAAAAGTAATGCAGAACTGCATCATGATGCGATACAAATTATCAGAGGAGAATACCGTATTTGTGAGTTGTTCCCCCGAAGTCCAGCCGAAGGTTGGTTTCGGAATAATAATCCCGGCTAAAGCCAGCAAGATAATCCCCATACCTAAAATAACGACTACCCAGTCTTCTGATAGTTTGCTTGATCGTAACATGTAGTGATTTTAATGATTCATTCGGCAAGTAGCCGATCCTGTTGTAAATATATAGCTAATGGGTTACTTCTCCTATTTCTTCCAAAGACTTCCCTTTGGTTTCTGGAATAAATAGGATAAAAATAAAGGATAAGACCACCATGATGGCGTAAAACAAGAAGATATAAAATGCACCATCAGCTATTTGCTCCACAATAATGGGGAACAACCCAGATACGATCGCGGCAAAAAGCCAATGCGTCGTACTGCCGAGCGAGGTACCCTGCGAACGTACTTCATTAGGAAATATCTCTGAAATAAACACCCATATAACCGCTCCTTGCGATAGGGCAAATGCGGCAATAAACCCGACGATATACCAAAGAAGATATGGTGTACCGCCGTCGCGCAACCCGAAAGCAGCACATAATAAAAACACAAACATACCTACAGCACCAGTCAGCAATAGCTTCTTACGACCAAATCTATCGATAATACTCATCCCTATAAGGGTAAATAACAGGTTTGTACCTCCAATAAATATCGGTTGTAGGTAAGCATTCTCTCCATCAAAACCCGCCATTTCAAAAATGCGTGGAGCATAGTACAATATCGCATTGATACCCACCATCTGATTGAAAAAGGCGAGCAGCACGGCCATAATAATCGGCTTAGTATACGCTTTTTGGAAAAGATTTACCTGCACCACTTTTTTCATGGGAGTAATGTCTCCAGCGACCTGTCCAATTCGCTCGAAAAGAGGCAATGCTTCTTCTCTGCTTCTGTGCAACATGACCCAGCGCGGACTTTCTGGCACAGACAAGATAAGAATACAAAACAAGATGGAAGGAACAGCCATGATGCCCAGCATATAGCGCCAGGCTTCTTCGCCCATGCCCGAAAACAGGTAGTTAGTTAAATACGCTGCAAAAATACCGGAAACCACCATGATCTGAAACAAGCCTGTAAGCTTGCCACGATCCTTCGCAGGTGCAATTTCAGAAATGTATACTGGCCCAGCAACAGAGCTGATACCGACTGCTAATCCTCCTAAAAATCGAAAGAATAAGAACACAGACCATATCGGTGCTATGGCACAACCAATAGCAGAAAGCAGGTATAGTACAGCGACAAATGTGAGCGTAGGCTTGCGCCCATATTTTTCGGCAGCTTTACCAGCTACAATGGCACCGATGATGGTGCCGATGAGCGACATGGATACCGTTAATCCATGCCAGAAGGAGTCTAACGTCCAGAGCCGTTGAATAATTCGCTCCGCGCCTGATATAACTGCTGTCTCAAAACCAAAGAGAAAGCCGCCTAATGAGGCAATCAGCGAGAATTTCCATACATTTTTCATAGGTTTATATTTGAAATCATTCCGTAAAATAGGTTTATTTCATCAAAAGATGCCACACGAACCGGAATTTCTACTTGGGTTTGTACCTTTTCCAAAAACAATTCATGTGATTTAGCAATGCTTCCACCCACGATGATGTGATCGGGGGCTATATCCCGAATATATTGTTGATGGAAATCCACCAAACTATCCGAGAGAAAGCTTAATGCCACATCGCGATGGGTATCACGATCTGGATTGGCAATTACTTCTTTCACATTTTTATAGTGATGTACCCCTTGCTTTTTAAGGTGACCCAATATACCTCTGGTAGAAATATAATCTTCGGCTATACCATCGCGAAACGTAGCCGATCCGAAATTAAGATCTTTGGCATGGGAGCCATCGTAGAAGGCAGAGCCCAATCCGGTGCCTAAAGTCAATCCAATAACGGTAGAATCCGCCAGTTGGTGATGGTAGATCTCTCCAAGCAGGAAGGCGTGTGCATCATTGAAAAACCGAATATTTTTGGCAGGTATATGGTATTTTTCATTTAAATACTGCTTTACATCCATTCCCAGAATTGCTTGGTATTTGTACATACCATCCATCTGAGAAACGCCATTCACATAATCAAACGGGCCTGGAATAGAAATTACACAAGCTTGCACTGGGTTTTCCACTAGGCATAATACTTGAGTCAATACCTGATCCCAATCGGTTAAAATAGATGCTCGCGAAGCATTGCTATCTACCTCTCCCTGCACATAGGCCTGCTCATGCAAACACATCGTGTTTTTGTTTATTAAGGCGGCACTGATATGTGTGCCGCCAACATCTATTGCTAAAATTAGTTCTATCTCCATTTGCTTTTATGGTAGCGGATCAAAATTGGTCGCTTTACTTGGATCATACACAGAGACACCTACTTTAGAATCGGCACAACCATAATATAAGAACCATTTAGATTTATAATACGCTAACCCTTGTATGAATACGGTGCCATCTACGTATTGCCCGCTTTTTTCAAAATCCTCCATGGGTCTCTTAAACGGAGTATCTAACCGCTGGATTACTTTAGTAGGGTCATTGGCGTCAAACAACACCTGTCCTGCGCTGTACGTACCTAAAGTGAAACGCGGGTCGGCCTGTTCTTTCTCGTCGTGGTTTTTACCATTGTACAATAGAAGAATTCCTTGATCGGTTTTTATGGCCGGTGGGCCACATTCTGTGAGTGCACTATCGAAATATCCTTTTCGAACATCAATAAATGTAGCTAATTCGCCTTGATTATCCAACACCGGCTCCCAATCGATCAGATTATCAGAGGTGGCACCCTTAACGCCATGTTCGCCCCAATACATCCAATATTTACCATTTACCTTCTCAATGACCAGTTTATCATTTTTCAACGTGGTGACAATAGAAGCCGATTTATGTGGCATGTGCATCATTTTGCTATACGTCGACTTAGCGAAGATAGGACCATGCTTAGTCCAGTTACGCAAATCTTTGGAGGTGGCTACGCCTAAACGAGGGACATCTCGATTCCATTGTGTGTAAAACACCACAAAAGTGCCATCTTCCGTCACCGCTACGCGCGGATCTTCTATCCCTCCCGGCCATTCATACGCTTTTTGATTGTCATCATCCGGAAACAAAACAGGCGTCTTATCCCGCGTGAAATGCAACCCGTCTGTGCTATAGGCTAGTCCGAGTCGAGAGGTGCGAAAACCAATGCCAATGCCATATTTATCTTCGGCTCGATACAAAACGAATACCGTATCATCTTTTACTACGGCACCTGGATTAAAGGTATCATTCTCTTCCCAGCGCACCATATTGCCCGACATCGGGTCCAAAAAAGTGGTGGTCGAATCAGGGCTGATGACTGGATTGATTCCTGCTGGTCGTTCAAATCCTCCCAGTGTCCAATTGGGCACCGTCGTGGATTCTTCTTTGGTTGCGTCTCCGCAAGCACTGATTGCAGCGATCGCTACGGCATAAAATAAAAGTCGTTTTTTCATATTAATATCCTGGGTTTTGTACTATTTTACCGGCTGTCTTGTCCACATCACCTTGTGGGATTGGGAACAAGTCATGCATGTCTAAATAAGGTTTTCCAATCTGATTAAGGGTTGTTTTGGCTACTTTCCAACGACGAAGATCGGATAATCTATGCGATTCCATACTCAATTCTACCCGACGCTCCTGACGCAGCCATGCTGTCGCCTCCTCTTTCGTGGCATCAGTCGCCCGGTCAGGTAATACCGATTGGCCACCGCGGGCGCGTTGGCGGATCAAGTTGATAATCGCCACACCTTCCGCTATCCGATTGGTCTCAATGAATGCTTCGGCTTTCCAAAGCAATACATCAGCATAGCGGATATACACGCGATTAACGGGTGAATTTTCATTTCCTTTGAAGGTGTCGTTTTGGGCTCCTAAGAGCTTATAGATTGATCGGGAGCTTACATTAGCCGTTTGCGACAAACGCGGATCTCCGGTCTCAAAGGACTGCAGCAGATTAGCGGATGGTGCTAAGAAACCCCATCCCATCAGCGCCGCCAAGCCATTTCCACGTGGAGGCTGTAGGCCGGTTTCATGATCATAAATGAAAATATTCTCTTGCTCCTGATAGGCTTTCTCATTATCGAATGCATCGAAAAAATTGGGATTTAGCCCATAAAACCCCGTTTGCTCTAAACGATTGGCATAATCGATCACCGCATTCCAATCTCCCTCGAAAAGGGCTACTTTTGCATTCAAGGCTAGAGCAGCGCCCTGAGATGCGCGCCATCGTTCCTGCATATTGGAGTATTTGGCAGCCGGGAGATTTTCTAAGGCTATCGCCAAATCTGCTTTTACCTGAGCATATACATCGCTCTTTGGCATACGTACAGCCACCTCATACGCTTCATTGAAGTTTTCTAATGGCTGTAGCACCATAGGTACATCTCCAAAATACTTGACAAGATCAAAATAGTAGAAGGCTCGTAAGAAGGAACTT
The DNA here is from genome assembly GCF_023554555.1 of Sphingobacterium sp. lm-10. Classification (NCBI taxonomy): domain Bacteria; kingdom Pseudomonadati; phylum Bacteroidota; class Sphingobacteriia; order Sphingobacteriales; family Sphingobacteriaceae; genus Sphingobacterium; species Sphingobacterium sp. lm-10. The sequence goes on along the minus strand of NZ_JAMJWC010000001.1, from coordinate 305,722 downwards.
TCCCCGAGCAACTGTTTTCTACGCTCATCGCTGATATTTAATTTGCCCAGCGTCTCCGGATCGGTAAGTTGGAAAATGGCAATGTTAACACGCGCGATTCCATCGTAATTAAAGCGCCAAATACCGGCAAATGCACCGTTTTCAGCAGTAAAATTGTAATTAGCGACATCGTCCATCCAGGCTTGGTCACCGTCAGGCACCCACTTCTTTTGCGCATCGCCAGATGCGATATCTTCCAGGATGAAGTCTGGGCGAATGACTAATCCGCCCGTCCAATCCCAATCGCCAAAGATGTTCAATGTATTGGAGAGCGGCCGGTAAGCAAATAGTACTCCGGTAGTGATCGTGCCTTCTGTAGGATCGACCTGCACCTCCTCTTGTGTCAGAATGCCGATTGGGTCTTTATCCAACCATTTCGAACAGCTGGTGAACAACAAAGCGGCACTTGCTATATAAATGAGTTTCGTCTTCATGGTTTAAAAAGTTAGGTTAACACCAAATAAAAAAGTTTTGGCTTGTGGATATGTACCACGATCGATCAGGTCTGTATTTTCAGGATCTAGCCCAGTGTATTTTGTCCAGGTATACAGATTCTGACCAGAAACATACACGCGTGCGTTTGACACGCCCCACCGGGCAGGTAGCTGGCGGAATGAATACCCTAATTCCACATTTTTCAGGCGGAGATAGGAAGCATCCTCAATGTATAAGGAGGAAAAGCGACTCACGCCCGTCTCTTCAAACGCGACACGTGGCAAGCTATTAGTAGACCCTTCGCCGTTCCAGGCATCTAACATGCGGGTAGAATAATTAAAAGGCCGGCTATCAAAGTCGACAATTCGCATACCGTCATTGTAACGATCTACTCCTTTTACCCCTTGAAAAAACACATTTAAATCAAATCCTTGATAAGAAACATCACCGTAGAATCCATAACTCAAGCGCGGAATCGGATTACCAATAAAGGTGCGGTCATCGTCGTTGATGATACCATCGTTATTTAAATCCTTAAACCGAATATCTCCGGGTTTGCTTAATGGCGTGCTCAATCCAAATTGATGTGCAGCTACCTCTCCCTGGTTTTGATAGATACCCTCCATTACATATCCGTAATAGGCATCAAGCGGTTGCCCCACTTCTGCGCGAGCTACCGGACCAACGATGCGAGGTACATTCTCATGCAACGCGGCCACCTTATTACGTAAGCCGGTCAGGTTACCACCCAAGCTGAATGTACCATCTTTGGCGAAAGAGTCGCGATACCGCACATTCAATTCCCAGCCTTCATTATTTACCTGCCCTGCATTGACGTAGGTAGGATCTACATTCCCGACAAAGCTGGGCAGACTTAACAACAATAGAATATCCTTCGTTTGCTTACTAAAAACATCTGCTGTAATGTCTAGTTTATTGTTTAACCAGCGCATATCTACCCCAATATTATGCTGCGTAGTAGACTCCCACCGCAAGGAAGGATTTCCGTAACGGGTGATATTCCCTTCTCGGCTAAACATCGTGAGGTAGGCATAGTTGTTAATATTTTGGTTGCCCAAAGTACCTGTTGAACCACGTACTTTTAAGTACGACAACGTGCTATTTGGTTCAAAGAAGGATTCATTGCTGACAATCCATCCGGCAGATAACGAAGGGAAGTAGCCCCATTTATTATCCGAACCGAAGCGTGATGAAGCATCTGCACGAACATTTCCCGTCAAGGTGTAGCGTGATTTGTAGGCATATGTAGCAGAAGTGAATACGGAAAACAATCCCCATTCTTCGGCAAATCCCCCATTCCATAAATCCCGGTTCATATCACCCAGATCAATGTAATGGAATCGATCCGATTCATATTCGAAGCGGCGACGCGAGGCATTGATAGAGCTGCTGTTATTGATGATAAACTCGGTACCGACCAAGGTATTGATCTGATGATCTTCCCACTGCTTATCATAGCTCAAAACATTGTTCCAAGTCAGCGTGTAATCTTCTCCACGATCTTCGTTAAGACCGTTCGGGCGGTTATGTCTTCCC